>CAZBJP010000172.1:0-2508 GCA_964492205.1 uncultured Sediminibacterium sp. | reverse complement strand
CCCTTGCGGGCCAATATGGGTTTTCCTCTCCACCAAGTTATTTCTTGTTCTCGAGAAACATCACGCCCTCGGAAATTGAGAACGCGGAACCCTCTGTCACCGCCGCGGTGATAAAGCGCACGAAAACAATGCCGTGGCAGTAGGTCTAGTGCGATGCGAATGAATTTGCGGGTATGGCCAAATGGGCAAAAGAAATCGGTAATCCACATCCGATCGCCCTTCGACCAGTCGTCGGGTTTCAACCCTGAGGCGGGGTTATCGACATAACGACTTTCCGCCTCCGCCGTTAATTGCCCCCATGCGACATAAGCCACGGGGGTAAGACGTCCATCCACCCCCATCTCACTCGCCAAAATGAATTGGTGCGATCTGAGTGGCGGCAACAACCATAGCGATAAGCGATGCAAAGGCATCTCTCTTTGACGAGGCGCATGCATCCAGAGCCAAACACACAGACCAAATATTTCAGCTTCGCTTTGGGAGCAAGCTTTCAGAGCAGGGGCCGTGATGATTAAATTTCCGTGCTGCATGCGAATCTCTTAAAAACTCGCGATCAAGCTAAAACCTGCAGTGCTTCCAGCAGTCCTAAAGTTGTCTGGCTTGACGACAGGGGCTCCGATGAAAACGTCAAATCCCAGTTTGTGTATCGTTCCCCTAAACCCCATCACGGCACCCGTGAGTCGCTGACCGACAAGCAAGGCACTACTGGCTCCCGACACTTCGCCATGGTCTATGCCAACATAAAACTCTTGTGCGGATTGACCGATTGCGAAGCTCAAATCGTTGCGCCATAACCACCCACGTTCAGCGCTTAAAACGGTTTCCCCGTCAAAACCGCGCACGGTGTATCGGCCACCAATGGCAAATCGATCTTGCTGCGTTAAGGGTGTCCGGTTGCTTTGAATGCGCCATGTGCCGTTGTAGCGAGCGCGTTGATCACCCCACGTCCATGGCACAGATAAATTAACATCAGCAGTGACCAACGCAAAACGCGAGGTGCCTTCGTTGAACACTTCTTCGGGCGCAGCAATGGCACCGAATGCACCTGTCCCGCGTTTGTAGGTGAGGTTGCTTTCGAGTGTGGCTGCTTGAATAAATACTTTGTGATTGAGCCCGCCGTCCCAACCACCGACCACGCGCCTTTGCACACCGACCTCCGTGTCATCGATGTAGTTGTTGCTTTTACGTTGGAAAGCGCGCATCACGACATTGAGTTTTTGGGTGCTGTCGCGCATCACCAACCTTGTCGCTTTGATTTCGTTGTTCTCGCTGGTGCCGCTGAAGAGCACCGGTCCGTTTAGCCCTGCCGTCGTCTGGTGATAGGCGCTTGTGCTGGTGGTGGCACCTATCGTCCAGTAGCCCACGGGCACAGAGTAGTGAACGGTGGTGGCATGTGAACCTCTGGGGCCACTCTCACCGCCGCCCAGTGCATTGCTGTTGGTGACATAGAACGCATCGTTCAGGGTGAGCGCGTTGTCAAGGCTCACCGTGATGCTGCCCTGGTACTTGCCTATGGCCCTGGTACCACTGTCATCGGCGGTCACTGTCAACCTGAAAGGAAACGCTTGGCGATACGAGACGATCAAATCACTTTCGCCTAGCCTTGCCTCGTCCCCTTGTGCCGGCTGAATTTGTATATCGGCCTCGGCAGTGGGCACGCGCTTTAAGTTTTCAAGCGCTTGCTCGATGTCGCGCAAGTTCAGAATGTCTCCTGCTCGCATGGGCAATGCAGTCGTCAAATTAGCACGAGGATCAACAGGCTCTGAAATCAGAATGGCGCGTATGCGTCCAGGAATGAGCGTGAGCACAAGCGTGCCCTGACTCATGTCTTGTGGTGAAGCAAGAATGCGAGTGGTGACGAAGCCACGATCAACTAGATGTTTGTGGGCTCGCTCAATCAGCCAGGCAACGCCCTGTGCCCCAATGCATTTGCCAAGAAAGTCCGAGGCTTGCGATTCTGTGAGTTTTTCAAATAACCAATCAAATTCCTGAACAGGGACACCGGTTGTATTTTTGATTTCCAGGCGTTGGATGACGAAACAGGGCGTCTCAACCGGAAGTGGTGAAACTTCTGTCGCATCGACGCTTGGCAAGCGCACATCGGGGCTTCGCTCTTGTTGCCGCCGCAGTTGTTGTTCTTGCTGTTGCCGCCTCAGCAGCTCATGTTCGTTTCTATTCGCAGCATCGCGTTCTTGCGACGGCGTGATCTGCGCCGCTACAGAAAGACAGGCGCCAAGACCTATGCCAATGCCAAGAAGCGCCCTGGCCTTGAGCGGGGCACAAAAAAAGTCACCAAGGAAAAAGCGCACAGCGTGTATTTCGGTTGTTGCTGCTGACCACGAGGGGGCCAGCGACCGAAAACTGTATGCGTTATATAAGTATTAAATTACTAATTTAGTAAATAAAACAAACCTAAGGTTTGCAAAATTATCACTTCAAAATTTCACATCTCGCCCTTAGCCCCACGCCCCATCAGCTCTGCTACAGCCTGAGCAGGCGTCATGTGGC
>CAZBJP010000171.1:0-2522 GCA_964492205.1 uncultured Sediminibacterium sp. | reverse complement strand
AGATTAAGCGAATTAAGATTTTTATAATTACTCAAATTTCTCCAATCTGTGTTCTTTTTTTGCCGCAGATTCTACGGATTCAACGGATTTTTTAAACCATTAAGGAATTAAGCGAATTAAGATTTTCCTGATTTCTCAAATTTCTCTAATCTGTGTTCTTTTTTTGCCGCAAAGACACTAGGCCGCAAAGTTTTTAAACCATTAAGAGATTAAGCGAATTAAGATTTTCCTGATTTCTCTAATTTCTCCAATCGGTGTTCTTTTTTTGCCGCAAAGACACTAGGCCGCAAAGTTTTTAAACCATTGAGGAATTAAGATTCTTCTAATTTCTTGAATTTCTCCAATTGGCGTTCCACCTCGTATATCGTAAATAAACACACACCCCTAGCCCCTCTCGAGAGGGGAACGTGTAATCTTCATATCTCGTAAATCGTAAATCGTATATCGAAATTACTCTGCCGTTTTAATCTTAGAAACCATAAACGAGATGAATACTCCAAAAATTCCAATGAAAGCAAAAGAAAATTGTAAGCCAAAAACCTCGGCGATATAACCAATTATTGGCGGCCCCATTAAGAAACCTAAGAAACTAACGCTAGAAACAGCTGTTAACGCTTCGCCAGTAGGAATTTCAGGATGTTTCCCTGCAATGCTATAAAGCGTAGGAATAATAGTCGAAACACCTAGTCCTACAAACATAAAAGCGATAGTACACGGAATTAAATAGGGAAAAAAGACCGCTGTAAAAAGGCCACTCGAAATGACAACACCACTAATTTGCATCACTTTTTTTCGTCCAAATTTTTGAATGAAACGATCACCTAAAAAACGACCACTTGCCATCATAATCATAAACGAGGTATAACCTAAAATCACAAGTGGACCAGGCGCTTTTACTACATCTTTGAAATACACACCGCTCCAATCAAACATCACGCCTTCGCTTGCCATACAACAGAATCCGATGATACCCAACCACATTAACATCTTGTCGGGTTTTCTGAATCCTTTTTCCTTTTTCGGTTGTGGTTTTTCAACGGCTTTGATGAGGTATTTGATATTGAATGAAATTAAGGACAAAACGAGGATACCCACAATAGCAAAATGCTGAAAAGGAGTTAGTTCAAGGGCCAACATTCCCAATCCCACAAAAGCACCGGTGAAACCCGCCAAACTCCACATACCGTGGAAAGACGACATAATGGTTCTTTTGAAAAGACCTTCTGTATATACCCCTTGAGTGTTTACCGAAATGTTAGATAAATTCCCGAAAACGCCAAAAAAGAACAATCCCAAGGCCAATACCCAAGGATTGGTAGCCAGACCTAGATTGGCCAAACTTATCGTATACATGATTATGGCAAAAAGGAGGGTGCGGTGACTTCCAAAACGAGTTACTAATTTTCCTGAAAACGGCATCATTGCTAATTGACCTACAGGAACGGCAAACAAGATAGAACCTAAAGTAGCTTCGCTAAGATGTAAAGTGGTTTTAATATCAGGGATACGGCTTGCCCAAGAGGCAAAACACAATCCCATTCCGAAGTAAAAAGAACCTACTCCTAATCGAATTCGGTTCAAATAAGATGCCTTGGCTTCGCGGTAGCTTTTTTTGTATTTTCCTTTGCCTTTGAATTGGCCTAAAAAGTTTAAATCTATCAAAATGAAGTCTTTAGGTTTTTGTTGTCGCAAAAATACAAAAACGAGGGATTTAAAAACTATAAATCTGAAATGATACTAAATTACAACGTTATTGTTTATAAAAAGCGGATTTTGAACACAGTTTTCTCTAATTTCTCAAATCTGCTTACCATCTCGTACTTCGGATATCGTACCTCGAAAATTGATAACCATATAAGTCATATAAGGAAATATAAGAAAGTCGCTTCGCTCAATAGAAGAACAGCTAAGTTATTTAAACCATTAAGAGATTAAGATAATTAAGGTTTCTTCAATCTGTGTTCCGCCTCGTAAATCGTATATCGTACCTCGTAAATTGATAACCATATAAGCCATATAAGGAAATATAAGAAAGTCGCTTCGCTCAATAGAAGAACAGCTAAGTTATTTAAACCATTAAGAGATTAAGATAATTAAGGTTTCTTCAATCTGTGTTCCACTTCGTATATCGTAAATCGTACCTCGTAAATTGATAACCATATAAGCCATATAAGGAAATAGAATAAAGTCACTTCGCTCAATAGAAGAGCAGATAAGTTTTTAAACCATTAAGGAATTAAGTAAATTAAGATTTTTTTGATTTCTCGAATTTCTTAAATCAGCGTTCCATTTCGTAAATCGTCCCTCGTATATCGTAAATTTAACCTACTGTGATTACTCTTTGTTGCGCATTACTTTCAATAGCGGCTTCAATAATTTGCATTACGTTGGTGCCTTCTTGAGCTGTTACGGGTTCGGTTAGATTTTGAGTTATGGATTGATACACCCCGTCAAAATAATCGTAATAATTTCCTCGAAGTGTTGGGATTTTTTCACGAATTATAGTGCCGTTTTTTTCAGTA
>CAZBJP010000170.1:0-2531 GCA_964492205.1 uncultured Sediminibacterium sp. | reverse complement strand
CTTTACTAGCTTTAGAAACGGATGGAAATACTAAGTCTTTAGTGAGATAATGCATTGTGTTAATCAAATTGTTCTAAGACAAATATACTATTAAAAAAAACAGCCGTCAATAATGACGGCTGCTCTAAAAAATAATTTACGATGCTAATCTTATTAGCTCTAAAGAAACCTTAGTCAAAGACTCAATTGTTGGCTCTCCATCTTCGTAGTCAACAAGATTACTTACATTTACATTTGACCTTATTTTATCTTGATTTTTAATATAAAATGTCTTAGACGAGCCATTCATTTCCAAAACAAAAACAATTTCATCGTATTCTCCTTTATTTAAGAATGATATTTTGTCTTTACTTTGAGACATTGAGTTAAATAAATCAGTTAAAGTTTTTTTCAAATTTTGTCTTTCAGATAGGTTTCTGTCAAGCTTAAAAATTCGTTCCTCTCTTCCAAGTTTTGAATCATTTTCGATTAAACGAAATTCTTTAAGTTTTCCAAATTCAAGATAGTTTTGAATAAAATATCTAGGTGGAGCCTGTCTTAATTCTAAAACGTAATTTGAGATACCTTTCAATCTCATAAAATTATTAAAAGCATTTTCAAATATAGACTTAACTCCATGGTTTTCTTTTTTCTGAACTATTAAAAACCCAAATTTTGAATTTTTAGGAACATGAATTAAGTAGAAAAAATCTTTTGAAAACAAATCTTTTTCATTGATGTTATACTTTAAACCATTTGTATTACGATCTTTAACCTTCCCTTTTTCACCAGTATATGCAGAGTCAAAATGACCAGAAATAATTCTTTTATTTGAATCTTTCTTTTGACGGTTACTTAAAGTGAATGTTCTGTACTTACCTTGATTATCTATATAATCTCTAATGTTTTTATGAATATAACTACAAAAATCATCCATTGTATCTAACAAGTCTTCTTCTTCATTGTAAAAGCTTAATACTTGTTGCTGTTTTGCTTTGTTTAAAAGCTTAAATCTGTAGATGCTTAAGTTTATCATCTTATAAAATTTAAATTGTTAATAAATATTTAAACTCCGAAACACCTATAAAGTCTAGGACTTTACTTATTGTTGTCTCTTTATCAATTTTATCTATAAAATTTAACTTGGAAAGAAGATTTCGATTTTTTACATTTGGTGTGTAAAAAAAGTAGGTGAGGCAATCTCATCATCTTTATACTTAAAATTAATGGCCGGCAAGCTTTAATAATTTAAGTTTCTAAGTTAGGGATGTCATAGATATCCCTTTTTTTATGTCTTTTCTTTACCTCAACATTTATTTTAAATTAATATTCTTAAAAAAGGGCCCAATAAAGAACCCTGGAATTATATATTACAAATATAATAGAAAAAATCTATTGTTTTGTTTTGAATTATCAACAATTATTATGAACCACACATTTCGCATTCCTCAGGGCCTGCGTTACGCGCTTGTTCAATCATCGCTCTGTACTCTTCGGCAGTCATTTCAACGGCTTCGTTAACCACAGCAACGGGTTGTTCCTTCACTTCTACTTCAACTACCTCAACTGGTTCTGCTTTTTTATCATTGTTTACTGTAAACTTAATCGCATCTACTGCTGATTTTGTTCTTAAGTAATACATTCCTGTTTTTAAACCTGATTGCCAAGCATAGAAATGCATTGAGGTTAATTTAGAATAGTTAGCATCTTGCATGAACAAGTTCAACGATTGTGATTGGTCAATAAAATACCCTCTGTGACGTGACATATCGATAATGTCTTTCATTGACATTTCCCAAACGGTTTTGTATAGCTCCTTCAAATCTTGCGGAATCAGATCGATATTTTGAACCGAACCATTGTGACGCATGATTTCTTGTTTCAATGATTCGTTCCACAAACCACGCTCTACTAAATCGTGCAATAAATGTTTGTTCACCACAATAAATTCTCCTGACAATACACGACGCGTGTACAAGTTAGAAGTATACGGTTCAAAGGCTTCGTTGTTTCCTAAAATTTGAGAAGTCGAAGCAGTTGGCATTGGTGCTACCAATAATGAGTTTCTAACACCATTCGCTACTACTTCTTTTCGCAACGATGCCCAGTCCCAACGACCTGATAATTCTTCGTCTTTCATTCCCCAAAGGTTGTGTTGGAATTCTCCTTGAGAAATTGGAGATCCTTTGAAAGTAGAATAGGGTCCTTCTTCTTTTGCCATTTCCATTGAAGCTGTTACCGCTGCAAAGTATAATGTTTCAAAGATTTCTTGGTTCAATTTTTTAGCTTCGTCACTTGTAAATGGTAAACGCAACATAATAAAAGCATCGGCTAATCCTTGCACACCAAGACCTACTGGACGGTGGCGTAAATTAGAATTTTCTGCCTCTTTTACTGGATAGTAATTTCTATCAATTACTTTATTCAAGTTACGAGTAACACGCTTGGTAACTTCAAATAACAATTGGTGGTTGAAACTTCCGTTTTCCACAAACATTGGTAATGAAATAGAAGCTAAGTTACACACCGCAATTTCGTCTTTAGAAGTGTAC
>CAZBJP010000169.1:0-2573 GCA_964492205.1 uncultured Sediminibacterium sp. | reverse complement strand
GTGATTTTTTCTAAACAATCCTAATTTTTGCCAGTGGGCCAAAGTTTTTTGAGTGCTTGGGTTGTTTTTTATATCATCCCAATTCATGAATGAACGCAGTGTTGCATCGCCTTGAGTCCCTTCAATCACTAAGCTACGAGCCGATTCATCTCCATAATAGACTTGAGCAGTTCCAGGTGCTAACAATAATTTAGTGGCACTTTCGATTGCTTTTTCTCGCTTACCATCAAAAGGCGCCGATTCATCATGAGAAGAAATAAAGTTCAATACTCCAAATCCTTTCAATTCATTTTGTAATTTACTAGAATAGTAAGAAAATAAGTCTTCATAGTCTTTTTTTGCTTCATTTTTGAATTCGAAATTGATTAAGCTGTTGAATCCATTGGCAAAATAATTCACTTTTTTGTCGCTAAATTCATAATTTAATCCGCCACCTAAGTTGTAACCAGAAACTTCAGCTGTTGTAAAAAAGCTATTGTTATCCAATACTTTTGAAGGATTGTTTTTCTTCCAAGTAGCAAAAGCATAATTGCATTGTTTTTTGAATTCAGCCCAAACCCCTTCTTCAATATGTTTGGCAGTATCGGCACGGTAACCGTCAATTCCGTATTCGGTAACATAATCGGTTAACCATTTGATGATGTAATATTTTGGTGCTCTTGGGTAGCCTGTACGAGTAAAGAAAGCGTCTAATTCTTTTACTTCTTGCTCGTAGCGACCTTCATTTTTCCATTTTTCGACTAAAACAGCAGGCAATTCAACATTTTGTTCGCTTTCAGTACGTGTGTCAGGAAGATTGGCTACCAAGGTACAAGCGGTTGTATTCGCGTAGTTTTTGTAATCGCATGCAGGACTTGTTCGTACCCAATTTTCTGGCCAAACAGTATCTTGTGGTGTAACAGGACCAGTGTGGTTGATAACGCCATCAAAAATAACACGAATGCCGTGTTGATGGGCTTTCTCTACCATCATTTTTAATTCGGCAGGAGTTCCAAAGTTAGGATCTAATGCCGTCCAATCTTTTGCCCAATACCCGTGAAAAGCATAACTGTAGCCCGTTCCTTCATCAGTTCCATCGTGGATTTGTTCTACCAAAGGTGTCATCCAAATGGCATTGATACCTAATCGGTCAAAATAGCCGTCTTCGATTTTTTGTGTAATTCCTTTGATATCTCCTCCCATAAAACCACGTAATTTTCCGGTTGGTTTGGTACGGTTGAAGTTGCTATCATTGGTTTGGTCTGCATTATTGAAACGATCCGTCAATAGGAAATATACATTGGCAGCTTCCCAAACAAAAGGTGTAGTGCGAGTTATTTTTTTGTTTTGTGCTTGTGTTTCATTTGACGAAATGAATACAGCCAAAAGAGCTAGTAATAAAACATTTTTTTTCATAATATTTGATTTAGTTTTAACCATTAAGGGATTAAGGGTATTAAGTTTTATTGTACTATTAGAAAGGTTTTTAATTATTCTTTTTTTGCTATTAATATTGTTTTCTTCTTAATGAATCTTAATTTCTTAATGGTTTGATTAATGTTGTAATTCAAGAATCAACGCTGATTTAGCCTCGATAGTAATGTTGTTTTTGATGTTGATGGTTTGTCCAGAAATTACATCTTTGCCAGTTGAATAGGATTGTGTATTTTCTTTAAAACGAGCAACAGCCACATCTTGTTTTTCATCCGAATTGTTGATGATTACCATTACGCTTTCGGAATCATTGTATCTAAAATAAGTATAGACGTTGTTTTCAGGAATATAATGCGTTGTTTTTCCGGTGTGAATGACTGATTTGCCTTTTCTCCAATTGAATAATCTTGAAGTAAAATCAAAAAATTGTTGTTGCTCTTTGGTACGACCTTCGGCCGAAAAAGCATTGTTGGTATCGCCTTTCCAGCCTCCTGGGAAATCGTGGCGAATATCACCATCCCCCACATTCTTATCTCCTTTCATTCCAATTTCAGAACCATAATACAATTGCGGAATACCACGAACGGTAGCTACCAAACTCATCGCCATTTGGTACTTTTTGAAGTCACCTTGGTAGATTTGGTTGAAGCGGTTGGTGTCGTGATTTTCGGCAAAAACCAACATGTTGTTAGTGTTAGGATACAAGAAATCATTGGTGAAATTTTCATACACTTTTATAATTCCTTTGTCCCAATTGGCTTTACTTTCGTTGAAAACGCCTCCGCCAATAGCATCATGTAGCGTAAAATCCATCACGGAAGGAAGGTTGGAATTGTAGCTTTGAATGGCACCAATTTTACTGTCTTTTTGCCAATAGGCCATTTGAGCTTGATCGTGCATCCAAACTTCTCCTACGATATTGAAATGTGGATATTCATCTGTAATCGCTTTGGTCCAAGTTGCAATTCCTTTTTTGTCACAATACGAATAGGTGTCTACTCGGAACCCATCTAAGTCGGCATATTCAATCCACCAAATCGCATTTTGAATTAAATAATTTAACACCAAAGGATTCGATTGGTTCAAATCAGGCATTGATTTTACAAACCAACCATCCATACACATTTGAGCATCTGTTTTGGAAGCATTGGGATCAAATT
>CAZBJP010000168.1:0-2659 GCA_964492205.1 uncultured Sediminibacterium sp. | reverse complement strand
AGAAGACCCGCAAGCAGAATTGATTTCGCGTTATCGCCGCAAGTTGAGCATGGCGCTCAACTGAAGTGCCGCCAACGCTCTTGGCGCATCACTGGCTTCGGATCTCCTGCAGCAGCGCAGGTGAAAGTGGTTTTTCATCGATGGTTTCTTGACGGTCTTCAGACACAGGCGTCAACCGTTTGGGCGTCTCCGCCACTCGCGACAAACCAAAGCTACCCCCTTCACGGCGGTAGAAAGGAAAGACCAAGTTTCGCCAGTCGTTCGCGTCTGTCAGCAAAGACCTTCGACCATCCCCATTCAAGTCCATGGCTTGTGTGCCCTTGTCCTCGCCGAAATTCCCATTCCAATCTGCATATGCGCCAGCGTTGGCGCCTCTGCCTACATTGTCGGCCTCTATCAACTGGGTCTCGTTCAAAGGCTTGCCCGAACCATTTGAATAGTCAATGATGAACTGCGACGGATCGCCACAAGGTGAGCCCACCAAATTGCACAGTGGCGTCTGACGGTCTCCTCTCGCGTGACTCCAGCGCTGATAGGCCGTGATGGCCGTCGGGTCAGGGTCCAAGCCACTCAATTGATACATGTAGTTCATCACGCTCCAATAATTTGGCTTGAAATTGGTGTGTTCATCTCCGCCGTGTCTTAAACCTAAATTGTGTCCAAGCTCATGCATGACCGTTGCCGCTTGCATATTGGTGAGCAGGTTTTCTCGCAGCGAATCCATTGCCGTGAGAAACACCCCGCCCATGCTGACAATCAAATCATTGCCAATCAACTCCGCCACCCCCGTGGGTCCGCCAGCGCTTCCGTCATTGTTCAGAGAATTTGCAAACAACAAATAGTGAAAAATAGATTGGCGACGAAGCTCCATGCTCTCTTCTTTCCAATCGTAAATCGTTCTTCTGGTTGTGCTATTAAAAGGACATGGGTTGAACTGAGTGAAAGCCACACATTTCTCATAGGGCACGACATGGTTGCTCTGCCCAAGATTGAATCTGGCCGCAGAGAACTCGCTCGAGAAAATACGTCCTGCATCAAAATGCACGCGAATGCCATTTGCTGCAAAACTTTCAACCACTTTGCGCAAGGAATCTTCTCTGGGTATGACGCCCGGATCTGTGCTTTGCATGTGATCTACTTCGATGAAGATATCTTTCTGACCTGTTCTGGCTCCCATGGCATACAAGTCAAGTCCAGCAAAGCTCCCCCCCGGCATTTCCGAGGCATCCGGTATGCCATCCGCATCGGCATCTTCTGCACCCGCAGGCACATCGTTTCTGCCCCCAGGTGTTGCCCAATCCACAGCGACCCAATCTGCCGCCGATCCTGTGTTGGTGTCGGTGGTTCTGGGATAAGGTCTGACAATGGATTTCCCACGATCTGAATCGCTCGACAGCATGGCTTTGACTGCTGCATTTTTCCATTTCTCTGCCGTGACCGGCATCTGTGTTTCAGTGCCAAATTTCACAAAGTCTCGTGTGACGTCATCCTTGAGCAACTCAACAAAGCCATTGGCGGCCCAGCGCGGGACGATGCCTTCATTGTTCAACTTGACGATTTGTGTGCCGCGTGTTGTTGCATTGTTTGCATTTCCTGAAATCACCACATAAGCATCTGCCCCCACCAATACCTTTGGCAGGCCATACGTCTTCACCGATGACTCGTTTGTGGTCACATGGGCACTCGAAACTCTGACACTGTAAGCTGACAAATCAATGGGCGTGCTGGTCGGGTTGTAGATTTCGAACCAGCAGTTGAGGCTTGCCGCATTGCATGTTGAAACCTCCGAAATGACCAAATCGTTTAGCAACGGTTTTTGAACCGACAACTTTGCAATGTTGCTGGTAACCCGTCCAAGATCATTTGACACAACGACCGTGTACTGGTTGTCATGGTCGCCTACCGCAACAGGTTCTGAATAGTTGGCAGACTTGGCCCCAGCAATGTCTTGACCGTTTTTTCGCCACTGGTAATTCAATGGCGGCCGCCCAGAAGCGGTCACAGAGAATTTCGCCACATGGTCTGCCACGACATGTTGTGGTGCGGGCGATGTCACCACCTGCGGACTTGCGGATAGAACCGTCAGTTTCGCCTTGGCACTGGTTGTCGTGCCACCGGGTCCCGACACTTCCACGCTGTACAAAACGCCGTTGTCTGCCATCGCAGCGGCTTTAATTCTGAGTTGGTCAGAGGTTTCCCCTGCCAATTCCTTGCCATTTTTTTTCCACTGATAGGTCAGGGTGCTGGCGCCGGTGGCAAGCACTTGAAAGTTGGTTGCCTCTGACTCATAGACAGTCACCGAAACGGGTTGTGCAACGAACACCGGCGCAGTGCTGCCCTGAGAAATGCCACCATCAGCCCCACTTCCACCGCCGCCGCCACCACCGCAAGCGGTCAAGGCGGATGCGACCAAGAAAGCCCCTGCTTTTTGCCAAACCCTCTTTTGCAGGTGAACATGCCGCCCCCAGCACCAAGCATTTGCTTGCCAACTTTTCTCGAAAAAATACATGGTTAGTACTAATATTGTTGAATATTAGTACTAAATATACCTAAAAAGTATTATTTCTCCAAGGTCTTGGTAACCATTTCGGGAGTATTTAGTTCCTCAGTCTTTCAACTTCTCCCAAGCCTCTTGGTATTTCGCCGCTGTTTGCGCAAT
>CAZBJP010000167.1:0-2660 GCA_964492205.1 uncultured Sediminibacterium sp. | reverse complement strand
GCAGGCTGGTGTGCCGCCGGCTTCGCCCACGCCCACGCCAATGCGCGCCAGCAAAAGATCATAATAGCCACGCGTATAGCCTGTCAGCGCCGTCATCAGTGACCAAACCGCCACGCAAGCCACCAAGAGCGTCCGCCGATTTGATCTATCACACAGCCAAGACAGCGGAATACCCATAAGCACATAGAAGAGTGCCAGCGGAATACCGAGCGAGGCGGCACCGATATCACTGAGATTCAGTTCCTTGCTGATGGGGCCAAGCAGTGTCGACAGGACATAGCGGTCCGCGATGCTGATGGTGTAAACCAACATCATGATGAAAAGGACATACCACCGCTGCCCGATCGTCGAAACGTCATCCGCGTTGACTGGTGCATTGCTAGCCATATTCATTCCCCCTAAAGTTATACCAAATCCGGCCCAAGAGCATCGCGTAGCCCCTCAAGCCAGGGTTCAAATTTCTTCCACTGATCAAGCCCATCGCGGAAGATTGGCTGTCGGACCTGTTCGGAACTCGGCGTACGCACGCTCCGCTTGGTCTTGTGAAACTCTATGCATCCAGCCTCAAATGGCAGACCGCAATAGTCAAGGATGCTCCGCACACTGCCCTCTAGATCGTCAATCAAATCCTCGTTTCTTACGCGCAGGACGCGGCCGGGAAGGACTGTATCCCAATGATCCATAAGCTCGACATATGTGCGATAATAGCGTGCGATATCCTCGATACCGTATGTGAATTCCTGACCCTGCGCGAACAATTGCTTAAAGTTACTGAAGCAGCACGCCATTGGATTGCGGCGCGCATCGATGATCTTGGCATTGGGCAAGATTAGATGAATTAGGCCGACATGCCGGAAATTATTGGGCATTTTATCAATAAAATAGGGCCGACCCAGAACCCGATTGGGCATCGTGTCTGCAATATATTGTTCACCAAAACGGCGGACGGCTGCTTCATCAAGTTCTGGTAGCACACCGGGGTCGTTGAGGCCCCAGCCGGATCGTTCGGCAAAAAACGACGCTGTGCACACGCGCTTCTGTTCGCGGGTGTTTGTTTCGAAAACTTCTGGGATATAGCCGTTGCTTTCACGGTGCATCCGGTTGCCCCGCTCATAGGCAGCCCAGGATGCGGCATAGTCGCCTTGATCTTCTAGCGCCTTGCCCAAGGCAAAGGCGATGTGGACGCGGTCATTTTCGGCGGTATCGGCCGCGTCAAGCCGTTCGCGCATCACCGCAATGGATTCGGCCGTGAAGCGATATGTCTTGAGGTTGGCGAGGCTCCACCACGCGTCACCGAAATCGGGCCGGTCGACCGTCGCGGCCAAATAGGCTTCAATAGCCTCACCGGTCAGTCCTTCGGTCTTGAGCGCATGACCGAGCCAAAGGTTAAGATCGGCGCGGCGAACCCGCGCATCAATTGTATCCCCTGGGATTTCTGACAGCATTTCCCGGTATTCGGGGATCACTTTTGAAAAGCTACCCAAACCGACGCTGATCGTCGCAGCCTGCGTGCGATGGGCGTGGTTGCGCGGATCGCGCAGCAACAGTGGTTCCAACGCTTCACGCGCTTGCGGAAATTTGTGACGCGCGATCAGCACCTGCACATATTCATGACGCGCCTCGTCATGATCCGGCACCATCGCCAGAACACCTGCATACAGCGTTTCTGCATCGTCGAGCACGTTGCGCAGATGGCCGATCTGCGCAAGCAGGCGCATCGCTTCGGGATGATCGCCGGCCTCTATAAGAAAGCGGCGGATCAAAGCCTCGGCGGCATCTATCTCGCCATCGCCATGCAGCACTTTGGCGTGAACGATGGGCTGCGGCAGGCTGGAGAGGCTGGCTGAATGGCGGGCTGCGATGTCCGCGTTGCGGCTATCCCCCGTCATGCGATACAGCCCGTCGAGCATGTGCCAAGCCATGACCAGCGCTGGGTTGATCGCCACTGCCGTGCGCAGACACTGTATCGCGGCCGCGGCGTCGCGCTTGGCGACATGACACAGGCCGCGCTCCAGGAACATCTGGCTAAAATTTGGATGATGCGCCTCAAACCGCTCCAGTGCAGCAAGCGCCGCATCGGTCTGCTTCATCATGCGGAGTGAATGCGCCTCAATCAGCAATAGGTCGCGGTTCGAAGGATGATCAGACAGCAAACGCGTTGCGCCTAAAACTGCGGCCGAATAATCGCCGTCGGCCTGAAGCGCATGAAGTGCGCTAATCTCTAATGCGAGCGCATCGGCGACGCGCAGTGCGGGGTCGTTTTGATCAGAAGTTGGCAAGTCTATTTGGGTGGCCATTCCGCACTTTCCTATCGGTGAGCGCCGCGTTCTTTACAAAAATCGCAGTGCGGCCAGAAAGCAAGGGGCGGCGCTTGTGGCACCGCCCCTTCCTATTCAATTATCGGCAGTCAATTACAGCTTGGTGCCGATCTTGATGCCAAAGGTCCGCGGACGTACGATCGTCGAAGTCTTGATGTACTGCGCAGAGTTCGTGAAGGTCGACGCTCTGCTGTTAAACAGATTGTCGGCAAACAGCGTCACTGTCCAGTCATCACGCTTGAAACCAACTTGCGCGTCCGTGAGGGCGTAGCTTGGCATCTTGTAGCGCAACACGGTCGTTGCGGGAACAATTACGCCGTTCGGCCCAAGGACGTTACCGTT
>CAZBJP010000166.1:0-2703 GCA_964492205.1 uncultured Sediminibacterium sp. | reverse complement strand
AGGTATGTTGGCATTAACTTTTGCTGACAAAGCAGACTATGAAAAAATCCAAGAAGACGATTCAATAGACGTGTTGGGTTTAACTAGCTTTGCACCTGCCACACCACTCACATTGGTATTAACACATAAAGATGGCACTACTGATACTATTAAAGCTAACCATACTTATAACCAACAACAAATTGAGTGGTTTAAAGCTGGTGGTGCGTTGAATATTATCAGAAAGCAAGTTGCTGGATAGTGCTTTTTGTAGGCTTTTTTAAAGAAATATAAAGCCTACAAAAAATCACCTCTAATTATTTTTAAAAACCCTCTGAATGCTCAGAGGGTTTTTGTTATTTAATGGGCTTTTAAAGGAATATAAAGCCCATTAAATTCTACTCTTATGATTTTTAAATCTCTTCTCAATTACTTGAGAAGAGATTTTTCTTTTTGTAGGTAGACTTTGATGAAATTTAAAGCCTCTTAAATCAAGCTCTTTCAATTTTTAAAAATACCTCTGAGCAATCAGGGGGATTTTTTTATCTTTATTGAATGATAAACACAGCATTAGTTTCTTTTGGCATGAGCGGGAAAGTATTCCATGCTCCATTTTTAGCAACCAACCCAGCATACAATTTAGTAGGTAGTTGGGAGCGCTCTACAAAAAATATCGAGGCCGCTTATCCTGGCACAAAATCATATATTAGTTATGAGGAATTATTAGCCGATACAAGTATTGACTTAGTGGTTGTGAACAGCCCCAATGACACCCACTTTACCTATGCAAAAAGTGCCTTATTAGCTGGCAAACATGTGGTGGTAGAAAAAGCATTTACAGTAACAGCTAAAGAAGCAGAAGAGTTGGATACATTGGCCACTAATAAAGGATTAAAACTAGCAGTCTACCATAACAGACGCTACGATGCAGACTTCTTAACATTGCAAAAATTAATTCAGGAAGGCGAAATCGGTACCTTACAAGATGTACAAATATCTTTTGAAAGGTATAGAACCACATTGAGCCCTAAAAAGCATAAAGAATCTGTTTCACCAGGCGCTGGTTTATTATATGACTTGGGACCGCATTTAGTGGACCAAGCCATTTTATTATCAGGAATGCCATTAGCAGTGTTCGCAGATATTAGAATCACTAGAAAAGTGTCTATCATCGACGATTATTTCACCATGATATTGTACTACCCATCACATCGTATAACGTTAACTAGTGGCATGTTATTTATGAAAGAAGGTCCTGGCTATAAAGTTTATGGGACGAAGGGTTGCTTTATTAAAAATAGATCGGATGTGCAAGAAGCTGAATTGATTGCAGGCAAATTACCGAATAGTATAGGATGGGGAGCTGAAGCACCTGCGGACTATGGTACATTATATACCGATATGAATGGCATCATCACCAACAAAGTCATACCCAGCATTCCTGGTAATTATGGAATCTTTTACGATAAACTAGCTGATGCAATTTTAAATAATGGCCACTTACCTACTTCGGCAGCTGAAGCAACAAATGTAATTCGTGTTTTAGAAGCCGCAAGAAATAGTGCTTTCAATAAAAGGGTTGTAGGCATTTAATATGCACGCTTATTTAATTGAAATAAAAAAACAATTCGCTGCAAGTGCGGATGCAACGATTGCCAAAGGTGCAAAAGCCTACTTACTGAATCAGTTTGAATTTTATGGTATTAAGACGCCATTAAGAAGACAAATATGTAAAGCATTTTATGTATCTCATCCAATTGCAAACCACAAGGAACTTTCCCTATTGATCAAAGCATGTTTTGCAGAACCCCAAAGAGAATTGCATTATTTTGCGATTGAATTATTAGGTTATCATAAAAAATTATGGTGTAAACAAACCATCCCATTAATTGAATGGATGGTTACCCATCATAGTTGGTGGGATTCAGTAGATGCTACCAATTCATTTGTTATTAGTAAATACTTTTTACTATTTCCTGAAGTGATTGAAGTAACAACTACAAAATGGAATCGCTCTACAAACAAATGGTTACAAAGAATGAGCCTGCTTTTTCAATTAACCTATAAAGAAAAAACCAACACTGCATTACTCAGTCAGTTCATTGAGCACACCCAATTAGAAGCAGATTTTTTTATACGCAAAGCCATCGGATGGGCACTCAGGGCTTACGCTTATACCAATAAAAAATGGGTGATCCAATTTGTAAAGGATCACCCATCTCTATCTAATTTATCAAAGCGCGAAGCTTTGAAACATCAATAATTACATTTTCTTAGCATCTTCCAAGAATTTAGCCAACCCAATATCTGTTAGAGGGTGTTTCAATAATCCTAATATTGAATCCAATGGACAAGTACAAACATCTGCGCCTGCTTCAGCTGCTTTCACAATATGCAAAGCATTTCTAATAGACGCTGCTAATATTTGTGTGGTGAATCCTTGTACGTCATAAATGTGACGAATCTGGCTAATCAATTCCATGCCATCCCAAGAACTATCATCAATTCTTCCAATAAATGGAGAAACATAAGTAGCGCCTGCTTTTGCAGCTAAGATAGCTTGACCAGCAGAAAATACTAAAGTACAGTTGGTACGGATACCATTGTCAGTAAACCATTTGATTGCTTTGATACCGTCTTTGATCATCGGTACTTTAACGACAATATTTGGATGAATTGCAGCTAATTTTTTTCCTTCTTCTACCATCGTAGCGAAGTCTGTAG
>CAZBJP010000165.1:0-2764 GCA_964492205.1 uncultured Sediminibacterium sp. | reverse complement strand
CGGCCGATACGTCCGGTAATCAGCTCAATCGCAAGGCTTTCAATGGCAATCCGCTCAATGGGTGCGAGCCTCCATAATAGATATTCGTCAGAGGCGCCCGCGCGTGCCACCTTGACGCTATAGGCGCGTTGGTCCTTCGTTATAGTATCGATCTGGGCACTGCCGTCGCGCCATGCGGCACGACTTGCCGCGACCATCAAAGATTGGCTCAATTCATCCAACCCCAGATCCGTCGGCGCATTCAGTCCGGGAAACGCTTTCGTAAAATGGTCATTTGCGCATACCAGCTGACCAGCACGGTCACTTATGGCGATTGCAGCGTTGTTCAATTGCGTGGCAGCATGCGCGATGGACCAATCCGGCGGCGAGACATCGACGGTAACCTCGACAGAGCCCGCATGACGGAAAAAGTGAATGAGCGCGCCGGCCGCAATGATGACAGCGGCGCATGAACCGACGAGAATGATGTTGCCCGTCGAAAACCACAATATCGCTAGCGACAACAAGGTTGCGAGCGCCAATACATCCAGCTTGGCGGATTGGTCCATATCCCCGCCAAACATCTGGAATTGGGTCGGCGGGGATATCTTGTTCAAAGCGGTTCCTTACCAGATGCGAACGCGGTCCTCAGACTTGAGGTACAATTTTCCGTCTGCTTTTGGCTGGAACGCATCGTACCATTTGTCAAGATTGCGCACGACCCACGCGCGTTGTTCCGACGGGCTGTGCGGGTCGGTGATCAAGCGCTGACGCAAATTGGCCTCACGATAATTGCGGCGCCATACCTGCGCCCAGCCAAGGAAAAAGCGCTGATCACCGGTCATTCCGTCAATCACCGGTGGCTCTTTGCCGTTGAGCGACGTGCGATAGGCATCATATGCAATCGTAAGACCGGCAAGGTCACCGATATTCTCACCCAATGTAAATTCACCCTTTACCGAAGCGTCAGGGAAAATCTTATAGGCGTCATATTGCGCGATGAGCTTTTTCCCTGCGGCTTCAAACGCTTTGACATCGCTTTCGGTCCACCAATCGGCAAGCTTTCCGGTCGCATCATATTTGGCACCCTGATCATCGAAATGGTGGCTGATTTCATGTCCGATCACCGCACCAATTCCGCCGTAATTGACCGCTGGGTCCGCCTTTGCGTCAAAGAAAGGTGGCTGCAAAATAGCGGCTGGGAAGACGATTTCGTTCATCCCAAAATTGGCATAGGCATTGACTGTCTGCGGCAACATGCCCCATTCCCAACGGCGGATGGGCTGACCAAGCTTCGACATATTGTCGTCAAAGCCCCATTGGTTCGCACGCAAATCATTCCCAAACAAATCGCCGCGCACGATTTTCAGGTTCGAATAGTCTTTCCAGCGATCCGGATAGCCGATCTTCGTTGTAAAATTGGCCAGTTTTTCGCGGGCCTTTACTTTCGTTTCGGGCTGCATCCAGGCGAGGCCATCAATGCGGCGGCCCATGGCGGAAAGGACGTTCTTCACCAGAACGTCCATTGCGGCTTTGGTTTCAGGCGGGAAATATTTCGCGGCATAGGCCTTGCCGACTTCATCGCCCACTGTGCCCTCGGTCAATGACACGCCGCGCTTCCAACGTGGTTCGCGTTTTGGGGTACCTTGCAGCGTCGTGCCGTAGAATGCGAAGGTCGTGTCCGAAACCGAGTCCGGCAACACATTTGAAAAACTCGACAGGCTGTTGACGATCATCTGATCTTTCAAAACCGCGAGATCGGTTTCGGCATAGATTTTCGCAATACCCGTGAGCGCGCTTGGCTGGTTTACGATCACGTCCCCAATTTTTGGGCTCAGCTTCGTCAAAATGGACGACATTTTCAGGCCTGGCGTGATGGCATCCAACTGGGCGAGCGACATTTTGTTATATGTCTTTGTTGCGTCGCCTGAATCCTCACGCGTCCACTGCACTTCGGCGATGCGCTTTTCCATCGCGAAGATGGCATCGGCACGCGCTTCGGCATTTTTCTCGCCTGCCAATGTTAGCATTTTTGCGAGATATGCTTTATAAGCATTTCTAATACCTTCAAATTTATCATTTTCGACGAGATACATGTCGCGGTCAGGTAAGCCTGTCCCCGCCTGATACATTTGGAAAATATAAACGTCCGGGTTCTTGTCGTCTTGGCCAACATAACCGCCAAACAGGGCACGGACGCCATTGCGCGCGGCGACGGGCAGCAGCTTTTCAAACGCTGCCTTGCTCTTCACGCTGCGCACAGTCTTCAACCACGGCTGGATTGGCTTCAATCCCATTTTCTCGACGGTCGCCTGATCGAGATAACTCGCATAGACGTCGCCAGCCTTGCTACCGGCACGATCTTTCTCGGCGTCGAGGACCAGTTTCACCCGGTCCTTCGACAAATCGTCGAGCGCAGTGAACATGCCATAGTTGGATTTATCCGCAGGAATCGGGGTGTTCGCCGCCCATTTGCCATTGGCGTAACCGTAAAAATCGTCGGCAGGCGACACGCTTATGTCCATGCCCGCGGTATCAAAACCGAAAGTGCCCAGTTGCGCCCCCTCTTTAGCGGGCGCTTGCGAGGCGTCAGGTTGGCTTTGGGCAAATGCTGGCGCGGCGAGCGATGCCAACGACACCGATGCGGCCAATGCGAGTTTAAGTGCGAATTTCATTTTTATGCTCCCGTAAAATCGTAGGGAGATTAGAGGCTCGCAGACCAAAGGCTACAAAAGTTTATCCACGAGACGCAACTGACTTCGACCGGCGTCGCCATTTGGCGCTT
>CAZBJP010000164.1:996-2797 GCA_964492205.1 uncultured Sediminibacterium sp. | reverse complement strand
GCACTTAATAAAATACTCATTGGTCTACCTACAATATTACTTCTTCCAATGACTACAGCACGCTTGCCCTTAGTTTCGATTTTAAAATGCTCCAACATCAACATCACTCCATAAGGTGTGGCAGGAATAAAGGTATTAAGTCCTTGAACTAATCTACCCACATTCGCAGGATGAAATCCATCCACATCTTTTTTAGGGTCAATCGCTTCAATCACTTTAGCATCGTCAATGTGTTTTGGCAAAGGCAATTGTACTAGAATGCCATCCACATTTTTATCTTTATTTAATGCTTCAATCTGCGCTAATAAATCTGCTTCACTAACTGTTTCCTCAAATCGGTATAAGGAAGAACCAAATCCAGTCTCTTCGCAATTTTTTACTTTACTTGCCACATAGGTCTCACTAGCACCATTGCTACCAACCAAAATAGCCGCTAAATGGGGTGTTCTTTTCCCCGCTGCTTTTAACGCAGTGGTTTGTTCTAAAAGGCTGGCTTTGACTGCTGCCGAGGCGATTTTACCGTCGAGTACTAACATGGGACAAATTTAGTTCTTTTTAAGATTCGTTCCCTCGTATCTTTGTGGTCTTAAATTAGTTTATGGAACAAAACCCAAACCAACCCCTAAATATTGAAATCAGCGAAGAAATTGCAGAAGGCACTTATGCGAACTTGGCGATCATTACCCATAGTAATGCAGAGTTTGTGATTGATTTTGTGAATGTGATGCCTGGCACACCTAAAAGCAAAGTAAAGTCGCGTGTGATTTTAACGCCTATGCATGCAAAACGTTTCATGAAAGCAATGGTCGAAAATATTGAAAGATACGAAGCAGCACATGGCGCAATTGGAGATATGGAACAAATTGAGATTCCTATGAATTTCGGCGGTCCGACAGCACAAGCTTAATTTTTTAAAGTTTCACTTACCAGTCAGGGTGTTGTTCTGCATAACTATAATAGCCTTCAGTGCTAACAATTAAATGATCGATTAATTTAATGTCAAATAGTGCTGCTCCATTTTTAATCTTTTGGGTTAAGAGATCATCCATTCTGCTTGGCTTCAATTGACCACTTGGATGATTATGACAGATAATGAATCCTGTGGCCCCATGACTGATGACAAGTTTGAAAACAATTCTTGGATCGGCGATGGTACCCGTGATACCACCTTCGCTTAAAACGGCTTCATGAATGATTTTATTTGCTTGATTTAATAAAAGTAGCATAAATAATTCTCGCTGTTCGTATTGTAATGTGTGCTTTAAATGTGTCGCCACATCCCGACTATGATGGATAGTGGCATGTTTGTCTATTAAATGCATTCTTCTGGAACCCAGCTCTATGGCGGCTAAAATCCTGACGGCCTTAATCCGTCCAATACCTTTAATTTTTAAATTCACGATATCTTCCACACTGTATTGTGCAAATTTTTGTAAACTATTTGAAGTGCTGGCTAATAAGCTCCGGGCGAGCTCAATGGCGTTTTGCTGGGGTGTGCCATATTGAATCAAAATGGCCAACAATTCTACATCGCTTAAATGCTTGGCACCTTTGGTACTAAATTTATAAATAGGTTGATCTTGTTCTGCCCACAATCGGATATTGCTGGTTTCCATAAACAATTTTGCTCAAATATATTTTTTAAATCCTCGCTATTTCTGCGTACAAATACGAGCTTCATGGCATCTGTTGTGTATAACTTGACTATTTGTTGAAAATTTGCATCTTATTAGCCAAAAATTTGTGCACGATATCAATACCTTTGAAACACATTTTACCCACCATGAATCCTTCAGTTAAA
>CAZBJP010000164.1:0-986 GCA_964492205.1 uncultured Sediminibacterium sp. | reverse complement strand
TCTTGCAGAAAAAATTGCACAACGTTTTGGCGCCCCTATTGGTAAAATCAATATCCAGAAATTTAGCGACGGAGAATTCCAGCCTATTTTTTTAGAAAGTATCAGAGGGGATTATGTTTTTTTAGTACAAAGTACTTACGCACCTACCGATAATTTAATGGAATTATTGATGATGATAGATGCGGCTAAAAGAGCAAGTGCCTACAAGATTATTGCAGTTGTTCCTTACTATGGTTTTGCTAGACAAGATCGTAAAGACAAGCCGCGTGTGGCAATTGGTGCCAAATTAATTGCAACTTTATTAGAAGCAGCTGGTGCAGATAGGGTCATCACGATGGATTTACATGCTGCACAGATCCAAGGGTTTTTTGATGTACCAGTAGATCACTTAGACAGTTCGGCTATTTTTATCCCTTATATAGAGTCACTTAATCTAGAAAATCTTGCATTCGCTGCGCCAGATGTGGGCAGTACCAACCGTGTGCGTGAAGTAGCTAACTATTTCAATGCAGAAATGGTTATTTGTGATAAGCACAGAAAACGTGCCAATGAAATTGCGAGTATGGTTGTTATAGGTGATGTGACTGGAAAGGATATTGTAATTGTTGATGATATCTGTGATACAGGTGGAACTTTAGTGAAAGCAGCTGCGCTCCTTAAAGAAAAAGGTGCAAGAACAGTTCGTGCCTTAATTACCCATCCAGTATTGAGTGGAAAAGCCTATGAAAACATTGAAAACTCAGTATTAGAAGAATTGGTAGTTTGTGATACCATTCCTTTAAGACAAGAGTCTGCAAAAATCAAAGTCTTGACCGTGGCCGATTTGTTTGCAATTGCTATCCGCAATGCCTACGAGAATAAGAGTATTACAAGCTTATTTGTACACGCACAATTGAAGGCGAGAAACCAGTAATATACTGATTTACAATACTTTACAAATAATTAGGAGCAACTTTGGTTGCTTCTTTTTATTTCATTACCTTTGC
>CAZBJP010000163.1:2507-2806 GCA_964492205.1 uncultured Sediminibacterium sp. | reverse complement strand
TACTTTTGGGACTGCCGGTTATGGAAATCCGGGACTGAATATGTTAAACAATTCGTTTCAAACTTTTTATATGGTGGGGCTAAAAGCTAATTGGAATGTGTGGGATTGGGACAAAACCAAAAAAGACAAAGCAGCACTTTCAGTTTCGGAGGATATTATCACGACCGAAAAAGAAACTTTTTTACTTAATACCCATTTGCAACTACAAGAAATCCAAACAGAAATTAACAAACTGGATGAAACGATTCAAACCGATAAAGAAATCATCAATTTGCGTGAAGCCGTTGCAAAATCTTCGG
>CAZBJP010000163.1:0-2497 GCA_964492205.1 uncultured Sediminibacterium sp. | reverse complement strand
CCTCCTCTGATTATTTGGTGGAATTTAGCAATTTGTACGAATCCAAAATCAATCAGAAGACACATCAAATTCAATTGGATTTGGCGAAAGCCAATTACATAGTAATCAAAGGAAATTAATAACATTATATAAACGAATCAAAATGAAACAGGTATTTGTATTTTTAGTATTAATGAATGTAGTGGCGTGTACCAAAAGTAACGACAAAGCCGATGGCTACGGGAATTTTGAAGCTACAGAAGTGACCATCTCGGCAGAAGCCAATGGAAAAATTGAGTATTTGCACCTTGAAGAAGGTGCTGCTTTAGCTCCAGACACGCAAGTAGGATTAATCGACACCACACAACTGTATTTTTCGAAACAACAACTGATTGCTTCCAAAAGTACAATTGCCTCTAAGTCGCAAAATATTTTATCTCAAACGGCAGTTTTGAAGGAGCAATTGAAAACTACTTTAATAGACCAGAAAAGAATCCAAAATATGTTTGCCGAAAATGCCGCAACCAAACGTCAGGTGGATGAAATCAACGGAAAACTCAATGTGTTGAACGAGCAAATTAAAAGTGTTAAAACACAAGATGCTCCCATCAACAATGAAGTAAAATCCATCGAGGTACAAATTGAAAAAATAAACGACCAAATAAAAAAATGTAACATCATCAATCCTTTTCAAGGGACCGTTTTAGCAAAATACACTGAAGCCAATGAAGTAACTAGCTTTGGTAAACCACTGTATAAAATTGCCGACATCACTAAAATGACCTTACGGGTGTACATTAGCGAAAAGCAATTAAATCAAATTAAAGTAGGACAAAAAGTAACCGTAAAAATTGATGCTCAAGAAGATATGAAATCCTATCCTGGAACTATTTCTTGGATTGCTTCTTCAGCTGAATTTACTCCAAAAATCATTCAAACTAAAGAAGAACGTGCCAATTTAGTCTATGCTGTAAAAGTGAAAGTAAAAAATGATGGTAGTCTAAAAATTGGAATGCCAGCCGAAATGTGGATTCAATAAAATGAGTATTTCTGTTCAGAACATATCCAAATCGTATAAAGACTTTAACGCCATTGAAGCCATTTCATTTGATGTAAATGAAGGAGAATTATTTGGACTTATTGGCCCCGATGGTGCCGGAAAAACTACTATTTTTAGAATTCTAACTACCCTACTCCTTCCAAACGAAGGTATGGCAAACGTCGCGGGTTTTGATGTTGTAAAAGAATACAAATCCATTCGAAATTCGGTAGGCTATATGCCAGGCAAATTCTCCTTGTACCAAGATTTATCTGTAGAAGAGAATCTTCAGTTTTTCGCCACCATTTTTGGCACCACCATTGAAGAAAATTACGACTTGATTCGAGAGATATATGTTCAAATTGAGCCTTTCAAAAAACGACGCGCCGGTGCGCTTTCGGGCGGAATGAAACAAAAATTAGCCTTGTGTTGTGCTTTGATTCACAAACCTAAAGTTTTATTTCTTGACGAACCCACCACAGGTGTTGACCCTGTTTCCCGAAAAGAATTTTGGGAAATGCTAAAACGCTTACAACAAAAAGGAATTACCATTTTGGTTTCAACTCCTTATATGGACGAAGCCGCTTTATGCGACCGAATTGCCTTGATTCAAAAGGGAAAAATCTTTGAAATTGATAGTCCCAAAAATATTATTTCAAAATATTCAAAAACTATTTATGCCGTTTCAGCACAAAATACGCACCAATTGTTACACGACTTAAAAGCTTATCCAAGCCAATACAGTGTTTTTGCCTTTGGCAAATTCATCCATTATATTGACCAAAAAAATAATTTTAATAGCGCTGATTTACAGCATTATTTGGAAAGTAAAAATCATACTGAAATAGAAATCCATATTGCTACCCCAACAATTGAGGATGTTTTTATGGATTTAACCGCTTTAGAACACTAAACATTGAAACAGTCAAGCATCATATCAGTACACAATCTCACCAAAACTTTTGGTGAATTTACGGCAGTGAACAATATTTCTTTTGAAGTAGCCAAAGGAGAAATTTTCGGATTCTTGGGTGCCAATGGAGCCGGAAAAACAACGGCGATGAAAATGTTAATCGGGATTTCTAAACCAAGTTCGGGAAAGGCTACAGTTGCGGGATTTGACATTGCTAATCAGGCTGAAATGGTCAAGAGAAATATTGGCTACATGAGCCAAAAATTTTCGCTATATGACGATTTGACCATCAAAGAGAATATTACTTTTTTTGGCGGAATTTATGGGTTAAGTCGAAAACAAATCAAAGAAAAAACGGCGATTTTAATAGCGGAATTGGAATTAGAAGAAGTGGCAAATCAATTAGTAGGCGCTTTACCTTTGGGTTGGAAACAAAAATTATCGTTTTCGGTGGCCTTACTGCACGAACCCAAAATCATTTTCCTTGACGAACCAACGGGAGGTGTTGATCCTATTACTCGAAGACAATTTTGGGAAATGATTTATGCTCAAGCGTATAAAGGCAC
>CAZBJP010000162.1:0-2815 GCA_964492205.1 uncultured Sediminibacterium sp. | reverse complement strand
ACCGGGGTGCAATTTGACGCTTTGCAGCATTGGCGCGCTG
The DNA here is from genome assembly GCA_964492205.1 of uncultured Sediminibacterium sp. Lineage (GTDB taxonomy): Bacteria > Bacteroidota > Bacteroidia > Chitinophagales > Chitinophagaceae > Sediminibacterium. The sequence continues at coordinate 2,775 of CAZBJP010000162.1, read as the reverse complement.
TGTCGGCCAAAACGTGAAAGCACTCGGTCCCCCAGCCATTCCATGATGGGGTGCTGGGGCCAAAGGTAGTGCAGCTGCGGCCAAGTATCTTCTTCAGCGCGGGCTTGGCGAGCCTTCTCGATTTCATCGGCCATGCGATGGGTATCGGCACTGAGCGAATAGTGATCGTTTTGAACCTGCGCTTCGCGTGGGAGTTGGCGAAGGCGGTCTTGTAAGTCGACCGGCGCTGTCAGGCTGATGAGTTGTTCTTCATCTACTTTGGACCACTGGCAAACGGTCTCACCTTGGTTAAGTTGAGTCAGCGCTGTTGTGGCGTAGTGGTAGTCGTTTTTAAACAGCGACAGCGGGTTGTGGATGTGATCCAAGCTTGAGGTTCTTGGCTCTTGGGCCACTTCACCACCACCAAACAAGGTGAGCAAAAAATCACCTTCGTTGTCTTGTTTGTTTGAGGCTGATTGATCAAGCGTGGTTTCAACTTGTTCTGGCGTCATGCCAGCTGCCATGAAGTCACCTACTTTTTCAGCTTCTTTTTCTGGGTCAAACACATTGAGGAACGCAGACGGATCGCCCAAGTTCTTGTTGGCTTGTTCGTCTTTGTTTTGCAAGATTTCAAGAATGCGAAGGTCGCCCTTGATGTGCTCAGTGACAGCTTCAGTGAAGAGGTAAACGATATGTGGCTGGTGTTTTTGACCATATCGGTCAACACGACCGTTACGCTGCTGAAAGACCATGAGCGACCATGGCAAATCAAAGTGAACCAAGCGATGGCTGAAGTAGTGAAGGTTCAAGCCTTCGCTGGCGACGTCTGAACACAAGAGCACACGTATTGGGTCCTCTTGACGACCAAAACATTCGACCATTTCTTGTTGCTCGGTGTCGGGCATGCCACCGTGCAGGATGTCGATCTGCTTGTCTTTGAGTTTGAGATCTTTGGCTAACTGCTTTTGCAACCAATTGAGCGTTTCAATGCGCTCCGAAAAGATAACTAAGCGGTCTGCGGCGTCTTGAGAGTTCCAAGCAAATTCGGCGCTCTTCAAATGAGCCAGCAAGCGTTGGTATTTGCTAAAGCCAGATGCTGTTACGTCATTCACCAAGGGCTCTAGCGTGGAAATGAAGTCTTGCAGGCGTGCAACCTCAGTCCCTTCTTCTGCTGTAGGGGCTGATTTTTGCTTTAGCAGTTCAATGCGCTTATTGGCCGATTCAAGCGCTGCGGCAGGGCTAGAAAACAAACCCTTTTGTAATGCCACGCGCTGCAACTGTTGTTGCTTGCCACCTTTGTGCTGCCCGTTTTGCGTGAACGGAATTTCAAGCAGCGAACGGTAGGCAGCCTCCTCTTGAGCACTAGCGGCTTGGCGCAGGCATGTGGTGATGCGCTCTTGAAAATCAGCTGAGACTTGGTCTTTGATGTCTTTCTTGAAACGACGGATGACCAAGCCCTTGTCCTTGAAGTCTTCAGGTGTGTAGTCGTCGGGGTCTGAAATGGCCGTTGGATCAAGCAATGCCATGAGAGACGCAAAGCTTCGGGCCGATCCATCGTGCGGTGTGGCAGACAACAAAATAAGCGTATCAGATCGTGTAGCTAACAGTCGGGCAAGCTTGGCACGTTTGGCTAACCCTTGCTCCCCTGCTCTGGCGGCGACGTTGTGGCACTCGTCAATGACGATCATGTCCCACCAAGCGTTTTCTAGATAGTTGCGGTACTCCAGATTGCTTTTGAGCGTATCAATGGAAATGATGCTTCGGTCAAAGTGGTTGAATGGGTTGTGGTTGGCAGGAATGCGGTTACGCACACGGGCCAATCCCGTTGAGTCCAAGCGAACCAATGGAATAGAGAATCGGCTCCACCATTCTTTTTGGAACTGGGTGAGCATAGCTTTTTGAGTAACAACCAAGATACGCTTGCCACGACCACGTTGAATTAGCTCAGTAGCCAATACGCCGGCTTCAAGGGTCTTACCCAATCCAACAGAGTCGGCGATCAAGATACGGGCCCTGGGCTGCTGCAAAGCCTGTAAAGCGGGATCAAGCTGATAAGGCACCACATTCATCACACCACGATGACCTAAGTGGATGCGTGTGTCATTTGGAACAGAACGACGACGCTGACTCTCCAAATAGAGCATGGTGGCGTTGTAGGTAGGGCTTTCATCCGGCACAAGCAATGTTTCTGCCGGGTCCAAAATTTCAATGTCGTCTTCCAGCTCCGTCAAAAACAGGGCTGCTTGGCCACGAACCAAGTCTGAGATGCCATCGCACGTTAGCAATGAGCCGCCGTCAGCTGATGGATCAGCGCGGCGAATTAGCCATTCTTCGTCTCGGATGAGGACCCTAGAGCCAGGTGCGTACAACGACATAAGTTATTTTTTTGTGAAATTTCGGCAGCAAAAGTAAACGCACCACGAGATGGCAGATTTTTTGATTCCTACATCCTAAAACATGGCTAAGTTACATCCAAAGTTTACTCGGCTAAAAGCTCACGCGATGAGCTCATGAAGTGCTGAAACCTGTATAAATTCCCGTGAATTGAAGCTCACACTATGAGCCCCTGCCCTTGCACCATTACCGCCTCAGTAACGCAAGGAGCCCTAGATGCACAACCCGACCCTCGTTTTTTCGCCACTGCGCAATGCAGTGCCCGCCCAAGGTGGCGCTGTTGATTTTCTGTTGCGTGTACAGGCCCCAGACCGTCCTGCTGACTTGGCCGTAAAGCACACACCCAAGCGCCTAGCCTTGGTGGTAGACCGCTCGGGAAGCATGCATGGCGAGCCCTTAGAT
>CAZBJP010000161.1:0-2858 GCA_964492205.1 uncultured Sediminibacterium sp. | reverse complement strand
CACACAAAACAAGAGGTGTTAAAGCAGCAGCTCCTAAGGCAAAAGCTTAATTCCTTCAAAAAATAGATTCCCCCGATTATTCGGGGTTTTTTATTTGTAATTTTATACCATGAAAAGCATATACCTCCTAATTGTATTTCAGCTGTTCACATTGATTGGAACAGCACAATGTGCCATTTGTACCAAAACAGCCGCACAGATTGGTGAAGAAGCAGGAAAAGGTTTTAATGTTGGCATACTTTACCTAGCTGCTATGCCCTTTGGCATTATGGGCTACGTTGCTTACAGATGGTGGAAAAATGAAAAAGTATAAAATCCGAAATATAATACCTCAAGATATTTGATTAGTATATAAACGCTTTAATTTAATATACTTCCTTCTAGTCTGATACGCAATTGAATAATGAATTATAAGACCTTGCCATCCATCTAAGAAACCCAATTTTATAAAATAACCATTTATAAAAGCCCAAATAGGATTAATATAGATTTTAATAAAGTTAACTCTTTTCTTTTCTTTGAACATTTGGTTTGACTGAATTGTAGTGTATTTTTCAAGTTTTTTTACTAGCAAACCAACTGAATCATAACTGTAATGTAATAAATGCCCTGGTATATAACCTTTAGAAGTCTGTTTATTAAATGTCAATCTTTCATGCACTTCCCCAGTCCAATTCCCAACGCCTCTCTCGATTAGTCGTTGAATTTTATCTGGATACCACATACCATGTTTAATCCATTTGCCACAAAAATTAGTCAATCTATTGATAGAGTATACTTCATGTTCAAAACCAAATTTCTTTAAAATTAAAATTTCATCTATCAGCTTATTACTTAAAACCTCATCAGCATCAATAAATAATAAATGAGACATCGACGCCATTGACATGGCAAAATTTCTTTGACTAGAAAAGTCATTAAATTTATTTTGAATAACTAATGCCTGATATTGTTTACATATTTCTAAGGTAGCATCGATTGAAAAAGAATCCACAATAATGATTTCATCAGCAACCATTTTTATGCTTTCTAAGCATCTGCCGATGTGTTTCTCCTCGTTGTAGGTAATAACAATTACAGAAAGCGTATCCATTTAGATTTCTATTTTATATGGCTCTTTTATAAAAATTGCCAAATGTGCATTTAATTTTAATCTGGTTATTTTTTCATGGAAATAAAAAAACTGTTGATACAATCATCTAAGGCTTCGATGCCAACAGATGCATTAGCTACAGTTTCTATAATCCCAACTTGTTCCCCAGATTGAATTCTGTCATTTAATGAAGCCTTAAGATGAGTGAGGAATTTTTTTGCATCCGCTCTATCTGCTTTATTGACAACAAAAATATTGGCCACTTCAAATAAACCAGATTTCATCATTTGAATATCATCCCCCGCTTCTGGAACCAACACCAATAAAGTCACATCAGCAACTGATGCAACTTGGACCTCAGACTGACCAACACCAACTGTTTCAAGAAGTATGATATCAAATCCAACAGATTTTAAAAATTGGGTTATTTTATTAATTGATTTAACCAAACCCCCAAGATGTAATCTTGAAGCTAGTGATCTTATGTATACCGACTTATGTAAATACCAATCTTTCATCCTAATTCTATCCCCCAATAAAGCCCCCTTATGTTTTATGGAAGAGGGATCTACTGAAATGACTGCAATCCTCTTATTTTGTTTTACATAGTTTCCAATTAAAGCAGAAATAAGTGTACTCTTACCTGCTCCTGGAGGCCCCGTTATACCTATAACTGGTATGGAGTTGGGTGTTAAATTAGCCAAAAAATCCTCATGGCCTTCAACTTCATTTTCAATCGAAGAGATTGCCCTTGCAACTAATAGATAATTGCCTTCGGCAACATCATTTTTAAAATTTGAGATATTGAACATTTAGTTACGAATAATTTTATAGTTCTTATAATCAAATAGTCGTATCGAAGTCAATTTTTCAAAATGATATAAAAGAAAGTTCTTTAATGTAAATTTCTTTTTTGTCACATCTAAATCGATGATCCAATTTTTTCTTTCAATTCGGTCTAGCATAACTTTTGGATGCGTATCCGTGAATCGCTCTAAGGAATCATAGCCTGAAAAATCATAGTAATCAGGACTTGCTTTAATCTTTTCCATTTGTCTATCATCATTCCAAAATTCAGCTGTTTTTTTCTGTTTTTTTCGCATTTGCTCAGGACTTTTAACCCATCCATAATGATAAATATACGCATCAATAAGTGCTACTTTTAATTTATGGTTATTCATTCTAAACCCTTGTGCATCTTTATAAGCACTAATGGCTTTATTGTTTCTAATGACCCTGATTTCATGTGCATACCATTTTCTACTATCCCCTACATAATCATAGGTGCCATAAAAATGTTTGTACTTAAATAATAAACCTTGCACCTCTTTATCATCCTTGTATTTCTCACAAGCAGCGCGAATTGTTGGATGGTATTTTTCGTGCACCACTTCGTCTCCTTGGATATAAAATGCCCAGTCAAAACTTGCATCAATAATTTGGAAAGCTTTATTGGTTTCATCTGCTAACACTACACCACCTTTTCTTAATTCTTTGTTCCAAACTGAGTGATGGATTTTAATTTTAGGATCGCCAATAGATTCGATCAACGCGACCGTTTCATCCGTTGAATCCCCAATTAAAACAATCATTTCGTCCACCACAGGTAAAATTGAACGTATTGCTTCCAATATAGGGAAGTCATTCACCACTGCATTTTTTATTATTGTAAACCCTGCAACCTTCATATGCTCTTATTTGTTCTTCAAATAACCGAAATCTTTTGCAACTTGCCTATTGTTTTACCTAAAGTTTGCTTGAAAGC
>CAZBJP010000160.1:0-2861 GCA_964492205.1 uncultured Sediminibacterium sp. | reverse complement strand
ACGGGGTAAGCCATTGAATTCGTATGGAATGACGAAGAAAATCGTATATGAAAACGAAGAATTCAATTTATTGCAAGCGGCTTTAGACATCGAAGAATCGATGGAAGACTTGCGTTACAACAATATTGTAATTGCTACTGATGCCGATGTAGACGGAATGCACATTCGATTGTTGTTGATTACGTTTTTCTTGCAATTTTTCCCGGAGTTGATCAAAGACGGCCATTTGTATATTTTGCAAACCCCTTTGTTCCGTGTGCGAAATAAGAAAGAAACCATCTATTGTTATAGTGATGAAGAGCGTGTAAATGCCATAGAGAAATTAAAACCGAAACCAGAGATCACTCGATTCAAAGGATTGGGAGAGATTTCTCCAGATGAGTTCAAGCACTTTATTGGAGCCGACATCCGTTTGGATCCTGTTATGTTAGACAAAGCGACTTCTATTGAAACGTTGTTAGAGTTTTATATGGGTAAAAACACACCCGACCGTCAAACCTTCATCATCAATAATTTGAAGGTGGAATTAGATGTAGTGGAAAAATAATAGATACTGAATAATCAGCATAAATGAAAGACGAAGAAGAAGGTATCATCCATCCGAACGAAGACGAGAACAACGATTCTTTGGATACTACGGCAAACGAAAACGAAGAAGGCTTTGACGACATCGTTGCTTTTGGCGGGAATCATTTTTATGAAAACAATGAAAACCCCGAAGATACGATTACCAAAGTAACCGGTATGTACAAAGACTGGTCTTTGGACTATGCTTCGTATGTCATCTTGGAGCGCGCCGTTCCTGCTATTGAAGACGGATTCAAACCGGTACAACGCCGAATCATGCACTCAATGAAAGAGTTGGACGATGGGCGATACAATAAAGTTGCGAATATTGTAGGACACACCATGCAGTACCATCCCCACGGAGATGCAAGTATTGGTGATGCCATGGTTCAAATTGGTCAAAAGGATTTGATCATCGACATGCAAGGAAACTGGGGTAACATCCTTACAGGAGATAGTGCTGCCGCTTCTCGTTATATTGAAGCCCGAATCAGCAAATTGGGCCACGACATTTTATTTTCACCAAAAATCACACAATGGGGAATGTCGTATGACGGACGAAGAGCAGAACCCATCAATCTGCCAGTAAAGTTTCCATTGTTGTTAGCACAAGGTGCTGAAGGTATTGCAGTAGGTCTTTCGACCAAAATTTTACCTCATAATTTCAATGAATTAATTGATTGTTCTATCAAAGTTTTGAAAGGCCGATCTTTTACCCTTTTTCCTGATTTTCCAACTGCAGGAATTGCTGATGTGTCCAACTACAACGATGGATTGCGTGGCGGACGAGTGCGTGTACGTGCCAAAATTGCACAATTAGACAAACAAACCTTAGTGATTACCCAAATTCCGTTTTCAACCAATACGTCAACCCTAATTGATAGTATTTTGAAAGCGAATGAAAAGGGGAAAATCAAAATCAAAAAAATTGAAGACAATACAGCGGCTGAAGTAGAAATATTGATTCACCTTCCACCAGGCGTTTCTCCCGATAAAATGATCGATGCGTTGTATGCATTTACCGCTTGTGAAACTTCGGTAGCACCTTTGGGATGTGTGATTGAAAATAACAAACCGTTGTTTATTGGCGTTTCTGAAATGCTCAAAATTTCAACACATCGCACCGTTGATTTATTGAAACGAGAATTGGAAATCCAATTGGACGAACTAGAAAACAAATGGCATTTCTCTACCTTGGAGAAAATCTTCATCCGCGAAGAAATGTACATTGATTTCAAATTATATGGCGACAGAGAATCTTTATACAAATACATGTATGACCGATTTGAGCCTTTTGCAAAATCTTTTGTACGAGAAACAAATGATGATGATTTACAAAAGTTAACGCAAATTCCGATGATTCGTATTACGCGTTTCGACTCAGACAAAGCGGATGATGCCATTGCTAAGTTGGAAGCCGAAATGGAAGAAGTAAAACACCATTTGGATCATATTATCGACTTTACAATCGACTTTTTCCAAAAACTAAAAGACAAGTACGGAAAAGGGCGTGAACGCCAAACAGAGTTACGCAGTTTTGACACGATTGAAGCTACGAAAGTAGTGTTACGTAACACAAAACTATATGTCAATAGAGAAGAAGGTTTCTTGGGAACCGGACTCAAAAAAGACGAGTACGTTGCCGATTGTTCCGATATAGACGATGTAATTGTTTTCCTTCGTGATGGTAAAATGATGATTACCAAAGTCGACGAAAAGAAATTCATTGGCAAAGACATCATTCATATTGCGGTATTTGACAAAAACGACAAACGCACCATTTATAACATGATGTACCGAGATGGTAAAAGCGGATCTACTTTCATCAAACGATTCAATGTTTCGGGGGTTACTAGAGATAAGTTTTATGACTTAACTCAAGAAACACCGGGATCGATGGTGTTGTATTTTTCTGCCAATCCAAATGGAGAAGCCGAAGTGGTTACCATTTTACTACGCCAAGTAGGCAGTGTAAAAAAACTGAAATGGGATGTTGATTTTTCTGATATTGCAATCAAAGGTAGGGCCTCAAGAGGAAATACTGTTTCTAAATATCCAATCAAAAAAATCGAACTGAAGGAAAAAGGAATTTCAACTTTACGTCCGAGAAAAGTTTGGTTTGACGATACCGTTCAACGATTGAATGTGGATGGTCGTGGTGAATTATTGGGCGAATTCAAGCCAAATGACCGCCTGTTGATTATCAATCAAACAGGAAAATTGAAAACGATTATTCCAGAATTGACTACACATTTTGATGAAGACATGATTGTTTTGGAAAAATGGAATCCAAA
>CAZBJP010000159.1:0-2876 GCA_964492205.1 uncultured Sediminibacterium sp. | reverse complement strand
AAAGAAATTGTAATTGATTATAATAATATTAATTTTCCTGATAGTTATAATTCAGATGCTAATATTCTTCTATGTAAAAATAATGAATTTTTAGAAGAAAGAAGTAATAATAAATTTGGTATTAAAAATATAGATGTTGATAAATATAAAAGAAAATTTAATATGATTACTATTGTATTAAAAGAACAAAAATTGGCGTTTTAACAGGTTTTTGTGGAAAATTTTCTAACAATACAACAACTAATTCAGGAGAATTAGTTATTTCTTTTATTGGTTACAAATCAAAAACAGTTAAGTTTAATGGTGCAACTAATGTTGGTACTGTTGCTTTAATTGCTGATGATAATCAATTACAAGAAATTGTAGTAAGAAGTTCAGTAGTAGACGTTGCTAAAGACAGAAAAACTCCAGTAGCTGTATCTACAATTAAAGCTGCTGAGATTCAAGAAAAATTGGGTTCTCAAGAATTTCCAGAGGTTTTAGCAAATACACCTTCAGTATATGCTACTAAATCAGGTGGTGGTTTTGGAGATTCAAGAATCAATATCCGTGGATTTGATCAAAAAAATGTTGCTGTATTGATTAACGGGGTTCCTGTTAATGATATGGAAAACAGCTCTGTGTATTGGAGTAACTGGGCTGGTTTGTCAGATGTAACTTCGGCTATGCAAGTACAAAGAGGTTTAGGTTCTTCTAAACTAGCTATTTCATCTGTAGGGGGTACTATTAACGTAGTAACTCGTTCTGCTGACATGAAAGAAGGGGGTAATGTAGCTGTTGGTTTTGCTAACAATAATTACTTGAAAAAATCGGCATCTTACTCAACTGGAGTAATGAAAAATGGTTTGTCTGCTTCGGTATTGTTAAGTCAAACTACAGGGAATGGATATGTAGATGGAACTAAATTCGAAGGAGCAAATTATTTTATTGGGATTGGCTATAAAATAAATGATAAACATGATGTTGAGTTTACTTTTACAGGTGCGCCTCAATGGCATAATCAAAGAAATTTTGCGAATACATTAGCGGATTACATTAAATATGGTAATCCTTCAAAGAATGAGCCTAATATCAAATATAATTCAGATTGGGGATATTTGAATGGAGAAGAGTTTTCATGGGCTACAAACTTCTATCATAAACCAGTGATGTCATTAAATTGGGATTACAAAATTGACGACAAAACTAAATTATCTACAGTAGTGTATGGCTCTTGGGGTAGAGGAGGAGGAACAGGTAATATTGGTAAATCTCCTTTCGCATATAAAACAGCTAATGGCTTAGTTCCATTTGATGAATTTGTAAAATTTAATACTGGTTTGGCAAATACAATTGGAACACCTTTAGCGAAAAATGCTAACGGGGAATTTGTAACAAATCGTACAACTGGTTTTACAAGGAGAGCATCTATTAATTCACATGACTGGTTTGGTGCTGTAATTAATTTAAATCATAAGCTGTCTAAAGAGTTAACTCTTGATTTTGGAGTAGACGCAAGGACTTATGTTGGATACCATTTTAGAAATATCAATCATCGTTTAGGAGCATCTGTTTATTATGATAATACTGATGTTAATTTAAAACCGACAGGTAGGTATTTATATGAAACGTATTCGGCTACACCCAACGCTAACCCATTTGTAGACATTAAAGGTCAAGAAAAAATTGAATACAATAATAATGGATATGTAAGATGGTTAGGTGCATTTACTCAATTAGAATATACGTCTGATAAATTAACAGCCTTTTTCCAAGGAGCTGTATCTCAACAAGGATTTAAAAGAGAAGATACTTTTATTTACTTACAAGCTGATCCTTTATATATAACAGATTATAAAAATTTATTAGGCGGTAACATAAAAGTTGGAGCTAACTATAATATTAATGATCAACATAATGTTTTTATTAACTCAGGATATTATTCAAAGCAACCTTTCTTTAATGCAGTATATCCAAACAACCAATCACTAGTTAATGAGAAATTAACTAATGAAAAAGTATTAGGGTTTGAAGCAGGTTATGGTTTCCGTTCGGCAGTATTTAATGCTAATGTGAATCTATACCATACTTCATGGAAAGATAGAAATCAAAGAAATTCTGATACTAGTTCGTCTAATATTGGAGGGTATTTTGATATTGCTGGAATTACCGAAGTACACTCTGGAGTTGAATTAGATTTGAATGCAAGAGTTAATGATAAATTTAGAGTTAATGGTATGCTTTCCTTTGGTAATTGGGTTTATGAAGGAGATGTAACTAGTAATAGATTTGATCAAAACAACCAACCTTTTGCAGGTTCAGTTCCTACTAAATTATATCTAGATGGGGTTAAAGTTGGAGATGCTGCACAAACTACAGCTAGCCTTGGTCTGGCCTATGAGGTAGTGAGTAGATTAAATGTAGATGCTAACTACAGATGGTTAGATAAATTATATACATCTATTGCTCCAGTTAACTCAAATGGATCTTTAAATTTTACTGCTCCAATCGGATCTGCTCCTGCAGCAGGAAGTCCAGTAAATAGAGGGTCATTAGAATTACCTTCTTATGGGTTAGTAGATGCTGGAATCTCATACAAAATGCTATTAGGTAATGATAAATCTAAATCGTTGAATTTTAGGTTAAATATTAATAACCTTTTTGATGAGGTTTATATAGCAGATGGTAGATCTAATGTTTTTACTGGTATGTCAAGAAGCGAATTTGCTTCTGGATCTGCTGGAGATGCCGCTTATACTACTTACTTTGTTCAAGGAAATTACAAAGGAGTACATAAATCTAACCAAGTATTCTTTGGTTTTGGAAGAACATGGAACTTCACGTTGCGTTATAACTTCTAAGTAAAGAAAGTTACTACATACAAACGGCAACTCCCA
>CAZBJP010000158.1:0-2905 GCA_964492205.1 uncultured Sediminibacterium sp. | reverse complement strand
GGTTATGCAGGCAAGATTACAAAAGTAGATGTGTTGGATGCTTTAAATAATCCAGGCAAAATTCAATTTGCTGGTCAAGAATTATTTTCTCGTAATGTGCGTCCTGAGAAAATGTCTAATCTAAGAAAAACAATTAGCCGTCGTTTGGTTGAGGCAAAAAATACAACTGCCATGTTAACTACTTTTAACGAAGTAGATATGACAGGCATCATGCAAATCAGAAAACAATACAAGGATAAGTTTAAAGAGGTACATGGAGTGAATTTAGGATTCATGAGTTTCTTTGCGAAAGCTTGTGCAATTGCGTTGACTGAATGGCCTTCAGTAAATGCATTCATTGATGGAGATCAATTATTATATCATGACTATGCAGATATCAGTATTGCAGTGAGCACGCCAAGAGGCTTAACTGTTCCTGTTATAAGAAACGTGGAAAGTTTAAGTATGGCTGGTATCGAGAAAAAAGTAATTGAATTAGCTGGTAAAGCAAGAGATAGTAAGTTAACTGCAGAAGAATTAACGGGAGGCACTTTCACTATCACCAATGGAGGTGTTTTTGGTAGTTTAATGAGTACGCCAATCATCAATATTCCTCAATCTGCAATTTTAGGTATGCATAAAATACAAGATCGTCCAATGGCTGTAAATGGCGAAGTGAAAATTTTACCAATGATGTATTTAGCATTAAGCTATGACCACAGAATCATTGACGGACGTGAGAGTGTGGGCTTCTTAGTTCGAGTAAAAGAGTTGTTAGAAAATCCAGCGCTTTTATTGATTGCAAAAGATCCTGTAGCGAGTTTATTAGAAATATAATTTTTAAGAAAATAACTAAAAGGAAGTCATGTTTTACATGACTTCCTTTTTTATAGCATGGCGCATCAAAATCAACATCAAGAGGTTGCTCAAAAATTATTGACTGCTTATCAAGGGCAAGAGCCTTTGGCTGCCTATTTGAAAAAGTATTTTGCTGCGAATAAAAAACATGGAAGTAGGGATCGTAAAAGCATAAGTGCATTTTGTTATGCGCATTTCAGAGCCATGCATGCAAACTTTCCACTACAAGAAGCTATTTCTAAGGAAATAGATATACCTGCATTTATCCATTCACATACCATTCAGCCATTATTGTTTATTCGAATTCGACCTTGGCAAAAAGAAAAGGTAATAGCTTCACTACAAAAGGCATTGATTGAATATACGGTGGTGAATGAGCATTGCTTGGCTTTCTCCAATACAACCTCTTTACAAAATGTATTGGCGCTGAATAAAGAAGCAGTCATTCAAGATTTAAATTCTCAAGCTTTGGCTCAATTGTTAAAATATGTGCCAACAAGCATTGAAACGCCTATTCAAGTTTGGGATGCATGTTCAGCAAGTGGAGGTAAAACAATTTTAATGTATGATACTATGCAGAATATTAGGATGCATGTATCTGATGTGAGAGAAAGCATTTTATTCAATGCTGATAAGCGTTTACATGAAGCAGGTATTCGTCCAGCAAGTGTGCAAGTGATTGATTTAACGGAGGCATTTGATATTAAGAAACCTTTTGATTTTGTATTTGCTGATTTACCATGTTCTGGTTCTGGTACATGGGGAAGGACACCGGAACAAATTGCTTTTTTTAAAAAGGAAAATTTAGAAACTTACACTCAATTACAATCCAAGATTATTGCTAATATTTTACCTACTGTAAAATTAAATGGACATCTATTAATTGCAACCTGTTCAGTTTATGCAGCAGAAAATGAAGCGCATATTGAAGCCATAATAGCACAGGGCCAATTTGAACTAATTGAACAACGCTATTTCAAAGGCTATAACCAACAAGCGGATACACTTTTTGGGGCTATATTAAAACGCCGCTCTGTATAATACCACCCGCAACAACATCATCCCCTTCGTAGAAAACAGCACTCTGACCTGGTGCAATACTTTTTACATTTTCATAGAATCTAGCTTGTACACCATTGTCCGTATGGGATAATTGACATAGCGCACCACTATCTTTATAACGAATTTTGGCCATTAAGTCCATCGGCTTTTGTAAATGGTCGTATTTAATCCAATTTATTTTAGCCACTAACATATCGTTTTTATCCAAATCAGCTTCCTCCCCAATTACCACCACATTTTTTTCTGGATCTATGTCAGTGACATATACAGGATGCCCCATAGCCAATTCCAAACCCTTTCTTTGCCCAATCGTATAAAAAGGGTAGCCTTTATGTTTGCCTAATCTTTTTCCTTTTGTATCAACGAACCAACCACCATTTACTTTTTCTTCTAATCCATCGACACGACGCTTTAAGAAGCCTCTATAATCATTGTCTGGAACAAAACATATTTCGTAGCTCTCACTTTTTTTAGCCAATTCAGGATAACCCATATCAATGGCCATTTGCTTGATATCTTTTTTGTGCATACCACCCAATGGCAGTATCGTGCGCTTTAATAAGTCTTGATCCACCCCCCACAACACATAGCTTTGATCTTTAGTCTCATCTAATCCTTTTGAAATTACATAACGACCATTGGTATGTTGACGCACTTTAGCATAATGTCCAGTGGCAATAAAGTCACAACCTAATGCATCTGCTCTTTTTAATAAGGCACGCCATTTAATATGTGTGTTGCACATTACACAAGGATTGGGGGTTCTCCCTGCTAAGTATTCCTCTACAAAATTCTCGATGACAAAGTCACCAAACTCTTCTCTAATATCTAAAATATAATGTGGAAATCCATTGTTTACGGCCGCCATTCTTGCGTCGTTAAATGAATCAATATTGCAGCAGCCAGTTTCTTTACCATTGGCATTACTGGTAGAATAATCCCATGTTTTCATGGTAATACCTACTACTTCATATCCTTCGTTGTGTAAGAGTAATGCAGCGACTGT
>CAZBJP010000157.1:0-2936 GCA_964492205.1 uncultured Sediminibacterium sp. | reverse complement strand
CATTGGGTCAACACTTTCTAAATGATGTCCAAATTTGTTTACAAATCAAAGCTGCTTTAGCGGCCGAGCCAATCGATCAGTTACTAGAAGTAGGGCCAGGAGCAGGTGCTTTAACACAACATATTATGGATCTACCTTTAAAAGCGTTTAAAGCAGTGGAATTAGATAGAGAAAAAGTCGCTTATCTGTTGCATACTTATCCAAGTTTGGAGGGTAAGTTAATAAACGAAGATTTTTTAGAAACGGGCATTCCATTTGAAGGTCAGTTTACATTGGTAGGAAACTTTCCTTACAATATATCTACACAAATTGTTTTTAGGGTATTAGATTGGAAGGCACAAGTGCCAGTAATGATTGGTATGTTTCAAAAAGAAGTAGCGGAAAGAATAGCTGCAAAGCCAAATTCTAAAGCTTATGGTATTTTGAGTGTTTTAACACAAGCATTTTATGAGGTAGATTATTTATTTGATGTGCCTCCGGCTGCATTTACGCCACCACCTAATGTGATGAGTGGGGTGATTCGATTAAAGAGAAAAGATAGCTTCCCGGAATTTAGTTCTTTAAAAAGTTTTTATCATATAGTTAAAATGGCTTTTGGGCAAAGACGTAAGATGTTAAGAAATCCATTGAAGCCTTATTTCACAACTGAACAGTTACAGGATCCAATTTTTACTAAAAGGGCAGAAAACTTAACCTTTCAAGAGTTTGCGGACCTAACATTTAAAATGCACAATCCTTAATTTATGTCTAAAAAAGTAATTGTAACGGCAGCGGTGCATCCCTTTTTAATTGACACATTGAAGCAAAAAGGGTTTGAAATTTATTATGAGCCTACTATTGATTATGTTGAATTAGCTGAGAAAATAAAAGAGGCTGTTGGCTTGATTGTTACTACTAGATTGCGCATTGATGCAGCATTATTGGCCAATGCAACTCATTTAAAATGGATCGGACGATTAGGTAGTGGCATGGAATTAATCGACACTGCTTTTGCCTTGTCAAAAGGTATATTATGTGTGAGTAGTCCTGAAGGTAATTGCACGGCAGTAGGAGAACATAGTTTGGGCTTATTATTGAATTTAATGCATCGCATACATCGTTCTTTTGAAGAAATAAAAATGGGTCAGTGGATCAGGGATGCAAATAGAGGCGATGAATTGACAGGAAAGAAAGTGGGTATTATCGGATTTGGTCATACAGGAGCCGCTTTTGCAAAAGTATTGACAGGATTTGATGTGGAAATTTTAGCGCATGATATCCATCCAACAGCTTTGGGATTTCAGCAATTCCCACAAGTTAAAATGGCTAGTTTGCAAACCATTCAAGACCAAGCAGAAATCATTAGTTTACATCTACCTCTAACCCAGTTGACTCAGCATTATGCTAATGCTCATTTTTTTGAACAAGTAAAAAAACAACCTTATTTTCTCAGCACATGCAGGGGGGGGGTCACGGATAGTTCAGCTTTATTATATGCGCTTCAAAAACAGCAAATAAGAGCTGCAGGCTTAGATGTTCTAGAAAATGAGCGATTCAATACCTATAGTCAAGCAGAAAAGGCCAATTTAGATGCTTTAATGGCCCTGCCAAACTTCATTTTAACCCCTCATATTGCTGGTTATAGCCATGAATCTTATTACAAGATGGCCAAGATACTATTAGAAAAATTAGGCATTATTTGACCCTAATTTTATATCTTTGTACATGCAACGCTTCAATTATGTGGCGTTGTATTTTTTTTATATAAAACTGAAGGTATGAGCGAAACAAACGTATATGTAACCCAAGAGACTTTTGATAAAATGCGTGAGGAACTGCAACGCATGAAATCTATTGATCGTCCAGCGGCATCTAGAGCGATTGCAGAAGCAAGGGAGAAGGGGGATTTAAAAGAGAATGCAGAATATGATGCGGCCAAAGAGGCACAGGGCATGTTAGAGTCTAAAATTAAGCAATTAGAGGTCGCAGTATCGAATGCAAAAATTGTAGATACAAGTACCATTGACACAAGTAAAGTGACTATTTTAACTAGGGTGACGATTACGAATCAAGCTACTAAAAAGACAATGACCTATCAATTGGTGGGCGAGAAGGAAGCAGATTTAAAAGCTGGAAAAATTTCTGCCTCTTCACCGATTGGAAAAGGACTGATTGGTAAAAAAGTGGGAGAGATTGCAGAAGTTCAAGCGCCTAATGGTGTGATGAAATTTAGTATTGATAATATTTCTATTTAATACTTAGATGACCATCTTTTCAAAAATAATTCAAGGTGAAATTCCTGCTTACAAGATTGCGGAGAATGAATTGTTCTTCGCATTCTTGGATATTTTTCCTTTGCAAAAAGGGCATGTATTAGTGGTGCCAAAAATAGAAGTGGATAAAGTATTTGATTTGCCTGATCATTATTTGTCTGAAATGTTGGTATTTGCTAAGCCTATTGCCGAAGCGATTGCAGCAAGCTTTCCATGTGATCGAATTAGTATGGTGACGGTTGGATTAGAAGTGCCTCATGCACATTTACATTTGATACCTATAAATCAGGCAGAGGATATCAATTTTGCTAATCCTAAATTGCAATTATCAAAACAAGAATTACAAGCAATACAGGTGTTGATTGTAAGTAAACTTACTTAAAATTATAGGCATTTCTTCCTCAAGGTTTTTGAGACAAAGTAATTTACAGGAGATTAAAGAAGCTAGACTATAGTTTATTTTTTAAGCGACCTGGATTTTTTTGAATAAAATCATCCCATCCTTTTAAACGCTTACCACTGCTAATAACTGGACGATTAATTTGGTGCCAGTGACATAACGCTACAGCTAATGCGTCTGTTGCGTCATAATGTTTGGGTTTTTCTTTCACATTTAATACACGTTCCAGCATTTTCCAAACCATATCTTTATCTGCATTGCCATTACCTGTGATGGATTGCTTC
>CAZBJP010000156.1:0-2980 GCA_964492205.1 uncultured Sediminibacterium sp. | reverse complement strand
TAACCATAGTCATTTTAAGTTAAGTATAACGAATGTTCAAACAGCACATCAACTCTATCGAGCAAAGCAGTCCTGGTTTAAGCATTGATATCAACTGTGATATGGGAGAAGGTATGCAAAATGATGCAGCGTTAATGCCCTTTATCAGTAGTGCAAATATTGCTTGCGGCTATCATGCTGGAAATGAAGATACGATCAAAAGAACTATTGAGCTTGCACTTGAAAATAATGTTGCCGTTGGCGCACATCCGAGTTACCAGGATAGAGAAAATTTTGGTAGACTTTCACAAAACGTTACCTTATTAGAACTCGCTGAATTGATTAGTGATCAACTCAATTTATTTGAAAAAATAACTACCCAAATGGGATGCAAAATCCATCATGTTAAATTACACGGTGCATTATACAATGACTGTGCAAAAGATTCCTTATCTAGTAAAATTGTAGCACAAACGATTCATGCAATTGACCCATCAATATTTCTTTATGGATTAAGCGGCAGTCACACTATTAAAGAAGGAAAGTCAATAGGTTTAAAGTGTGTTCAAGAAGCTTTTGCAGATAGGACTTATCAATCAAATGGACAACTTACACCAAGGCATATGGATCATGCATTAATTATTGATCCTTTTGAAGCGACCAAACAGGTGTTAATGATGGTATTTGACCAAGAAATAAAAACCGAAGATGGAAGCCGAATTGAAGTTGACGCCGAAACAATTTGTATCCATGGAGACCACCTCCAGGCACTTGATATTGCAACTCATTTATTCAACACATTACAACAATACCAGATTGAAATCAAACAACCCTAAATCAAAAACTTCTCTCCACTCGTTGACAGGCATTAGTTTAGGCGCCGCTTTTTTAATGGCTAACTCCTCCATAGGACCAGGTTTTCTGACACAAACTTCATTTTATACAGAACAATTACTTACAAGTTTTGGATTTGTAATTTTAATATCTATCCTACTAGACTTTGGTGCACAAATTAATATTTGGAGAGCTATTACATTAAGTGGAATGCGTGCCCAGGAAATTGCGAACCAATTATTACCCGGACTTGGACACCTTCTATCATTAACAGTCGTATTAGGAGGTTTTGCATTTAACATTGGAAACATTGCTGGATGTGGTTTGGCACTAAATTTATTAACTGGCATCAGTTTTGCTAAAGGTGCCATGCTAAGTGGAATAATTGCCATACTTATTTTCTGGATTGATGAAATTGGGAAAATGTTAGATCGACTCACCAAGATTTTAGGCATTGTAAAGATAAGTTTAACCTTATTGATTGTTTACGCAGCCAATCCACCCATCCTTTCTGCAGTTCAACATAGTTTTGTACCAGAGCAAATTTCATTATTAGCCATCGTAACAATTGTGGGCGGCACGGTGGGTGGTTATATCACTTTCTCTGGCGCACACAGATTGGTAGATGCAGGAATGGTAGGTCCCGACCACATACCCTTTGTGACTAAGAGTGCGAGTAGAGGCATCCTTATTTCCTCATTCATGCGTTTTATTTTATTTTTAGCTGTTGTCGGTGTTGTTTCTCAAGGCGTACATTTAGATAAAAATAATCCAGCCGCCACCGTATTTGAAACTGCAGGTGGAAGATGGGGTTTATTTGTATTTGGCATTGTATTATGGAGTGCAGCCATCTCTTCTGTTATAGGAGCCTCCTATACTTCCTATTCTTTTATCAAGAAACTAGACATTCCTTTTTTAAGCCATGAACGTTTCTCAATAAGCGGATTTATTCTTATTTCAACTTGTTTATTTATATGGATTGGCAAGCCAAAGGAACTTTTACTATATGCAGGTCTAATTAATGGGTTTATTCTTCCATTTGCTTTAGCTGTCATGTTGATTGCTAGTAGAAAAATACCAGTCCTTAAACAATACAAATATCCATGGTGGATCGAAGCAGCAGGATGGTTAGTCGTATTATTAATGGGCTCAATGAGTATCTACGCTATAATGGATGCATTCTAAAATAATCAATAATCAACTACATATGCATAAAAAAGCCAGTCGAATTTGACTGGCTATATATTATTAAATTATACTATAAAATTAATCAATAAACTCCCCCTTTTCATCTGTCTTAATTCGCTTTCTTTTATCTCCATTTTCTAAGACAATTTTATATACTTTACGAATATGATTCGAACCAGAATGATAATTTACTAAATATATATCTTTTGCAATGGTCCATTCGGGATAAGCATTTGTGACGGTAGTTCTTACACTTGTTGGCAAGACAACATTACCAAAACGTTCTGCAGTTCTAAGTAATTTCCCCTCCTTATCATAAGTAGCTAATACTTGGCCCTTAGGTAAATAAAATGAAACATAGTATTGCTCAAATTCATCATCATAGTACTCAGACTCCTTCACATTATAAGAAGCTGCTTTTCTCTCTAATAAATTTACATTCTTTGCTGCATTAGGGTCAGTAACTGATTTTAGATACTTATAATTCAAACTAGTCACGGTCACTGGTGGTAAAGTTTCTTGTGCAAAAGCATACTTACCAAATCCAAACATTGAGATACATATTAATAGAACTAATTTTAGCTTTTTCATATTTGATTTTTTTTAAAATGAATAAATGAAATACGAAGTTATTATAAGCATTTATCGATCAAATTGATACTGGTCAATTTAGGTATTGATTCAGCGCAGTAAGCACACAAAAAAAGCCTGTCTATTTCTAAACAAGCTTGTGGAGAATAGCGGGTTCGAACCGCTGACCTCTTGCATGCCATGCAAGCGCTCTACCAACTGAGCTAATTCCCCCTATTTAAAATTCTTTCCCTAAATATAAAAGAGCAACGAAAATTCGTTGCTCTTTTATGGAGTATGACTCCTATTTAAATTTCTCCTTTGCCGTCAATCCAATCTTTGACCGCAGCTGTGGTAACTGATTTTGGACGCTCTAATGGGAAGCCTAATGCACGATCCCATGTTAAAC
>CAZBJP010000155.1:0-3003 GCA_964492205.1 uncultured Sediminibacterium sp. | reverse complement strand
GTTTAAAAATCTGCGCAAAAATACGAATCAAATAGATAGGATTCGTTCTATGTTGTTTATTTTTAGCACAATAGACAAAATTGTTCTACAAACTGTTCATCGGCTTATAGGTTTATTCAGCCCATTTATGAACCGCCCTTCAATAATTTAGGGTCATACAAATGAATACCCTAATTTTAGGTCATGATTAAAGTTTTAGGGATACTATGGAATAGCTTTAAAATGGCCCTTCAAGAGCTTAAAGTAAATAAATTAAGATCTTTCCTTTCTTTATTTGGTATCACCATAGGCATATTTTGTATCATAGGAGTTTTAGCCACTATCGACAGCTTAAAATCTAAAGTAAAAAGTGATTTAGCCAGTTTTGGAAGCAATACAATTTATATAGATAAATGGGATTATGCTGGTGGACCTGATTATCCATGGTGGAAGTTTGTTAAAAGACCGCCAATGAAGATCTCTGAAATGGAAATGGTTAAAAAGAAGAGTAGTTTGGCTGCTAATACAGCTTTTTTTACTTCTACTAATGCCACATTTACTTATGAGGAGAACGTATTAAAAGGAATTAATATATATGGAGTTACGGAGGAATTTAAAGATATACAAGCTTTTAACATTGGTTTTGGTCGCTATTTTACTGAATCAGATTTCCAAAGAGGTATCCCCGTTGGTGTAATTGGTTATAAGGTATCGGAAGAATTATTCGGGAAAGCAGAAAAAGGATTAGGCAAAGTAGTCTCTTTTAATGGCCGAAAATTAATGGTGATAGGTATCATTGAAAAGCAAGGTAGTAGTATTATTGGAGGATTTGATTATGATAGAACTTGTTTATTTACCTACAATCATTTTGCTTCAATTTATAATCCAGACAATTACAATCCATATATCATGGTGCAGGCAAAACCTGGGATCACTTCAAAAGCTTTGCAAGAAGAATTAACCGGTGTAATGCGTCAATTGAGAAAACTAAGTCCTACCCAAGAAGATAATTTTACTTGTAATGATGTGGCGCAATTTAAAGATCAAGTAGAAGGCTTCTTTGGCTCTGTAAATCAAGGTGGATGGGCAATTGCGGGCTTATCTTTATTAGTGGGGGCATTTGGAGTGGCCAATATTATGTTTGTAACTGTGAGAGAAAGAACAAGTCAAATTGGATTGAAAAAAGCTATTGGAGCAAAGAGTTCTACCATATTATACGAGTTTCTTTTAGAGAGTGCTTTCTTATGTATTGTCGGTGGTTTGGTTGGTTTATTCTTAGTTTGGTTATTGACAATGGTATTAAGTTCTGTGCTGCCGTTTCCAATCACTATTGCTCCAAATATCATTTTTATGGCGCTTAGTTTATGTATCGTTTTAGGGGTGATCTCTGGAATTATTCCAGCAAGAATTGCCGCTAAAATGAATCCTGTGGAAGCAATAAGATCTAAGTAATGTTTGTTGAAAGTTTCATTCAATTTTGAATAAGCTTTGTTTTGAGATCGGTTAAGTTTATATTTTATACTTTAACTTTGCGGCGTGTCAAAGCCCATAACCATTTTAGCGATTGAGTCCTCTTGTGATGAAACTGCAGCGTCAGTCATCATTGATGGGAAGATCTATTCTAATTTTATAGCCAATCAATTGGTGCATGAAAAATATGGTGGTGTCGTGCCAGAATTGGCAAGTCGCGCACATATGGAAAATATTGTTCCAGTGGTGGAGGAGGCGTTGAAAAAAGCCTTTCCAGATTTAAATCATCAGGAGCGATTGGCAAAATTAGATGCCATTGCTTTTACACAAGCCCCAGGCTTAATTGGTAGCTTATTGGTAGGCGCTCAATTTGCCAAATCTTTGGCACTTAGTTTAAATAAACCTTTGATCGCTGTGCACCATATGCAAGCTCATGTGTTGGCCAATTTAATTGACGAACCTCGTCCCAGATTTCCTTTTTTATGTTTAACTGTTAGTGGTGGACATACTCAGATTGTAAAATGTAAAAGTCCTTCAGATTTAACCATTATTGGTCAGACAATTGATGATGCTGCAGGAGAAGCTTTTGATAAAATTTCTAAACTACTTGGGTTACCTTATCCTGGTGGCCCTATCTTAGACAAACTTGCACAAATAGGTAATCCAAAAGCTTTTGAATTTGCAAAACCTTTGGTGCCTGATTTAAATTATTCTTTTAGTGGTTTAAAAACAAGTGTATTGTATTTTTTAGAAAAGCAAGAGCCTGGATTTATTGAAACCAATTTAAATGACCTATGTGCTGCTGTACAATATACAATAGTTGAGATCCTTTTGTATAAATTGAAAAAAGCTGTTCAACAAACTGGGATTAAAGAGGTTTGTATAGCGGGTGGGGTAAGTGCGAATTCTGGTGTGCGAAATGGTATTGAAGCTCTAGGTTTAAAAATGGGTTTTAAAACTTATCTACCTGCTTTCCAATATTGCACAGACAATGCTGCAATGATCGCGATTACAGCACATTACAAATTTATCAATAATGCATTTGAGCCTTTGTCCACATCGGCACATGCTAGATCTGAATGGTACGCGGAAATAACTTAACTTTGCAGCCTCAAAAACAGTTGAATAATGATTAGTGCAAGAAACGTCACATTGGCTTATGGTAAAAGAGTCCTTTTTGATGAAGTAAATATTAGCTTCACCAAAGGGAATTGTTATGGTATTATTGGAGCCAATGGTGCTGGTAAGTCTACTTTCTTAAAAATATTAAGTGGGGAAATTGAACCCAACAAAGGTTCTGTAGAAATCACGCCGGGTGAGCGTATGTCTTTTTTGAAACAAAATCAGTTTGAGTTTGATGAAGAAACCGTATTGAATACTGTACTAATGGGTCATAAGCGTATGTGGGAAGTGATGCATGAAAAAGATGCTTTGTATGCGAAAGAAGATTTTACCGAAGCAGATGGCTTGAGAGCGGGTGAATTAGAAGCTGAATTTGGAGAAATGGGTGGATATGAAGCAGAAAGCAATGCAGCGAGTTTATTAAGTGACTTA
>CAZBJP010000154.1:2436-3026 GCA_964492205.1 uncultured Sediminibacterium sp. | reverse complement strand
TTGTTGCCGGAACTTTTGAACGCATGCGCGCAAAAGCGGAATTCGGAAACATCGCGTTCCGCAACGGCTTTACGTAGGGGCCCCAGTGTTTGTTCGACATCTTCGACAAAGCCTTCAATCATCGTGTCCACGAATGCCTGATCTCCAATCGACAGAAGATACTGGATTTGAACTTCGTCGATTGGCGCGTCAGCTGCTGGAACATCTCCAAAGATGTGTGCGACTTTATGCAATGGATCGATTGGCAATGCCTGCTGGATTAGCGGCCCATTCGTGTCAACGCAGCAATATTTCTCGATGGTGGTGAGAAGGATTTGCGCGTCCACAGGCTTAGTGATGCGCATATCCATTCCGGCGTTTCGGCACTTGGTTTCCGTTTCTGAAGTCGCGTCGGCTGTTATGCCGATAATCGGCAGGTGGTTTCGTCCGCCTTCACGCTCACGCCATATGGAACAGGTGTCGATGCCGTTAAGTCGCGGCATGTTCACGTCGATCAGCGCATGTCGCACCTGCAGCGACTGCACCGACTGCATGGCCTGCGCCGCGTCCTCGCAGGCGAGCGCATGCACGCCGGCCGCATCGAGCTCACG
>CAZBJP010000154.1:0-2426 GCA_964492205.1 uncultured Sediminibacterium sp. | reverse complement strand
GTCCGCGACCATGACAACTATATGGCCGGCATCTTCCAAAATGGCGGCTAGGACATTTCGGT
Organism: uncultured Sediminibacterium sp.; assembly: GCA_964492205.1. Taxonomy (GTDB): domain Bacteria; phylum Bacteroidota; class Bacteroidia; order Chitinophagales; family Chitinophagaceae; genus Sediminibacterium. Next base: position 2,364 of record CAZBJP010000154.1, on the reverse strand, counting down.
TCGTCCGGTTGTCATCCGCCACCAGTAAGCGTTTTGGCGTGTAGCGCGTGGCCGATGGTATTTCGACGCGGGGGGTACTGCCTATTGCGGTTCGTTTGCGCAGGATATCCTGTTCAGGCGTGACATAACCGCGCAGCTTTTTCAAAACGGACCTCATTTTGCCGCTAGCCTGAATGGCTGGGCACCGTCCTTAAAAAGACTGTGGAGGTTATCGATAGAAAGCGGACGACCCATCAGATATCCTTGAACTTCATCGCAACCGGAAGCGCGTAGCAGCGTGAACTGGGCCTCTGTCTCGACGCCCTCTGCGACGACTCGCATATTCAGTGCATGGGCTAAATGGCCGATAGTGGAGATGATGGCGCGATCCGTTGCGGACGTTTCGATCCGCGAGATGAAGGTTTGATCAATTTTTAACCGGGTGGCCGGTAGGTCTCGCAAATATTGAAGTGATGAATAGCCCGTGCCAAAATCGTCGATCGAGATTTGAATGCCGCCCGCACGCAAAGTTGCCAATTGCTCGCGCACCTTCGGGCGGTTGTCAATTAACAGCTCTTCGGTAATTTCAATCGCCAGCTTGCCGGGGGGAATGGCATATTTCGCCGCCAGATCGAGTATTTCGGAACACATGGCAGCATATTCAAACTGCTTCGGCGATACGTTGACGGCTATATGTGGAAGCTCAATGCCTTGTTCGGCAAAAAACGCAATCTGTTTGCACACGGCTTCAATGACCCATGTGCCGATACGGCCAATTAAGCCCGAGTCATTGGCCACCTTGATAAAATCGGACGGGTACAAGCGTCCCCTGACCGGATGGTTCCAACGCAATAGAGCCTCAAGCCCTACATAATTGCCTGACGCTGTATCGACGATCGGCTGATATTCCAGGAACAACTGATCGCTGATGAGCGCGTCACGTAGGTCGCTCTCGATGCCTGCATTCAATTGCGCGATGTGGTTCATGTGCGGCGAAAAGAAGCAGAAGCAATTTCGGCCAGAAGATTTGGCCTCATACATCGCAAGGTCCGCCAGACGCAGCAGTTCATCGGGGGAGGTACCATCTTCGGGAATAAGCGCGATACCAATGCTGGCACCGATGAGCTGCTCGACCCCGCCAATCATATAGGGGTCACCGATTGTTGCGAGCAGGTTGGTGCACACGGCTGCGGCTTTATTATTGTCCTCGAGATTTTGAAGAACAATGGCGAATTCGTCGCCGCCGATGCGCGCGGCAAAACCGTTGCTGTCCAGGGCGGACGTAAGACGCTCGGCGACTTGGCGCAGCAAAATATCGCCTGTCTGGTGTCCGCGCGTGTCGTTAATGACTTTAAATCGGTCGAGGTCGAGCAGCAACAGCGCCGCAACCTTGCCGCTTGCCTTGCTCTCATCGATAGCCGTGCGCATCCATTGTGCAAGCAACGTGCGATTGGGAAGGCCCGTGAGCATATCATGCAAGGCAAGATGTGTTCGGTGTTCTTCGGCAAATTTGCGCGCCGTGATGTCAAGGCCGGTAGTCAGGACGCCTATGATCTGGTTATCTTTGTTCCGCAGCGGTGATTTGTTGCAGTGAAAAATGAGATCAATGCCTTCACTGACAAATTTTTCTTCGAAATTAGGTAGCGAAATTCCCGTTTCCAGAATGACGTTATTCCGGCGCGTTTCGCGCTCAAGCAATTCGGGTTCCATGATGTCCGAAATGGGACGTCCGACCAGTTGATCGGGGTCGCGACCGAACAGCGCCGCCTGATAGGAATTTAAAAACAGGAATTTACCGTTTCGGTCCGTGGCGTTGATTAAAATCGGCGTCGTGTCGATGATTTGCTCCAGCATCGACTTGCCGCTTTTATCATCGCCGTCCATGCTATCTGCGCCGGTCCGATTGGCCTCAAGCGATTGGTTGAGCTCCTGCTGCCGATAGTGCTGGCCCAAGAGCAATAATGCCCGTTCGCGAAATTCGATGTGGGATACAGGCGATTGCAGAAAGTCGGTCGCGCCGGCATCCAGCGCTGTAATACGGCATTCCCGGTCTTGCCGTGCCGTAATGATGATCGCAGGAATATGCGCGCCAACAGTACGTGAACGGATTTTACTAATGAATTCCGCACCGTTCATGTCGGGCATGCGATAGTCGACCACAAGCAGGTCTGCGGTCTCGGTCTCAAGCCATTGCAAAGCCTCAATCGCGCTGTGAAAACACTTCGCGGAGAACTCCGGACCCATCATCGCAACATATTGCGCGTACACGCGTAAGTTGGTCGATCTGTCGTCTACAATGACAATGCGCGCATGCATAGCACGGCGGTATCGGCATAACCTCAAGGAATGGTTAAGCCGCTGTTCGTATTTCGCGGGCTATGTGCC
>CAZBJP010000153.1:0-3093 GCA_964492205.1 uncultured Sediminibacterium sp. | reverse complement strand
TCCTTCAAAAGTAGACATTCCTATGGAAAGAGTTGCCGCTTTGGTTGAAAAATTAGCTACTCAATTGGCTGAAAAGGCAGACAAAAGCCAATTAAAACAGACGGCAGTCCAGTTGTTGGCGGAATTATCAGAAACGCACCAATATAGTAACCTTCCAAACAATGTCTCAGTGATGATGCCTGGGGGAATCGATACGGATTTTGAACCAAAACTAATAGAGCAACCTGCTGAAGTGCGAATTCCAAGTTTGCCAAAATTAGAATCAGTTCACCTAACTAATCCAATAACGGAAAAAATACCAGTTAATTTGCCCACTGAAATTAATGCGACTGTTAGTACTTCAGAAATTCAAGAAAAATTAGCATTAGAACCCATTAAAGATTTAAAAGCAGCCATTGGTATTAACGATAAATTTCAATTTATTGAGACACTTTTTGGGGGTGATGAAAAAGCATTTGATCAGGCAATTAAAACCATAAATGCGTTTAAGATTTATGCTGAGGCGCAATTTTGGATTAAATCTAACTTAAGAGAGCAAAATAAATGGGATGATACCATGGCAGTTGTTAAAGCTTTTGATCTTTTGGTCAAGCGTAGATTTGCTTAATAGCGTCAATAGTTTTAATGGTAGCCCCAGCGTGTATTTTTACAAAATTTATAGCAGCATTCCCCAGTCTATTATATAAAACTTTATCATTTAATAAGTTTACAATTTCTAGCTTTAAACTAGTTGCATCTTCAATTTTAAGTCCACCATTGGCCTTTCGTAAACCGATTGCTTCTTGGTATTTTCTATCATTTGGCCCCCATATTACTGGTTTGCCATATACGGCAGCTTCTAATACGTTGTGGATGCCATCTTTTGTAAATCCACCTCCTATATATGCGATAGAAGCATATTGGTATAAGTTGCTTAATAATCCAATTTGGTCAACAATCAATACAATTGGTTGATCCAACATGCTAGATGTGTTGAGCCATTCAGACAAAGTAATAGAATTTGGAAAATGAGCTTTGCAGGCTTTAATAGCCATGTTTTCTATTCGATGGGGAACGATGATCCAATTCAACTGTTTCATTTCAGCAGCAACTGATCCAAGAATTAAGTGGTCATGTTCCCAAGTGCTTCCTGCAACAATTATATCTACTTTAGTTAATTTTGAAATCCATTGAATGGATGCTTTTTCTGCTTCAATTTCAACTACACGATCAAAACGGGTGTCACCACTAATACTTAATTGTGTTTGGTTTAAAATAGGTGCAATAAGCGCCGCAGAGTTTGCATCTTGAACTAAAATGACTTGAAATAACTGTAGCATTTTACGGTAAAGTCCTCCATAGGGTTTAAAAAAAATTTGATTGGGTCTGAAAATGGCAGAAGCTAAAATAGTGGGTACTTGCTTTTTTGCAGCTAATTTCAGATAGTAATACCAAAACTCGTATTTGATAAATACAATACATTTTGGTTGCACCAGCTCCATCCATTTTGCAGCAGCAAAAGGACTATCAAGCGGTAGGTAGGAAACAAAGTCTATGTTTGGATCTTGCTTTCTGTGTAAGTAACCAGATGGTGAAAAAAAACTCACCCAAATCTGATGTGTAGGATATGATCTTCTTAAAGCTTTGATGATTGGAAGGCCTTGTTCAAATTCTCCGTAGGAGGCACAATGTACCCAAATGATGGGGCCTTTTATTTGCCTGCTTAAACTATGAATTTCTTCCCAGGCATTAGCTTGTCCAATAACCCAATTTCTTGCCTTCTCATTAAAAGGACTAATGAGCTTAGCAACAATTGGATATAGCCATAAAAATATTCGATATAGTATCATAAAAACGGGCTATTGCAAAGATGGGATACAATACGGGGATTTCCACCTTTTTGGGCATTTTATTGTAATTTTGGCAAAATTCATTGGATGCGAAAAATACAAATGGTGGATACAAAAAATCAGTATCTAGCCATCAAAGAAGAAGTTGATCAGGCTATACAGGCTGTATTAGATAGTGCTACTTATATCAATGGAAAAGCTGTACAGGATTTCTCAAAAAATTTAGCCAGTTATTTAGGCGTGCAATATGTAGTGCCTTGTGCCAATGGAACAGACGCATTGCAGATTGCGATGATGGCATTGGATTTACAGCCAGGTGACGAAGTGATCACACCTTCCTTTACTTATATCGCCACAACTGAAGTGGTGGCATTGTTAAAATTAACCCCAGTATTTGTTGACGTTGACCCTGTCACTTACTGCATGGATATTGAAAGTTTAAAAAAAGCCATTACGCCAAAAACAAAAGCTATTGTACCTGTACATTTATACGGACACGCTGCGCCAATGGAGGCTATTTTGGAGATTGCAAAGCAACATAATTTGTTTGTCATTGAAGATAACGCGCAAGCAATAGGTGCTAACTATACTTTCTCGGATGGTACTGTAAAAAAAACAGGTACTATGGGACATATAGGTGCAACTTCTTTTTATCCAAGTAAAAACTTAGGGGCTTTTGGTGATGGAGGAGCATTATGCACCAATGATAAAGTATTGGCAGATAAAATGGCAATGATCGCAAATCATGGACAGTCTGCACGATACTACCATGATGTGGTGGGATGTAATTCAAGATTGGATTCTATTCAGGCAGCAATTTTAAATATCAAATTAGCTAAGTTAGATACATATAATAATGCAAGACAAGCAGTAGCATTGTTTTATACCAACGCATTCAAAAATATAGAAGCGATAGTGACACCTGCTATAGCTAACTATAGTAAACATGTGTTTCATCAATACACTATCCAATTAAAGGGAGTAGATAGAGATCAATTCATTGCACATTTAGCTGATAGAGAAATTCCATGTATGATTTATTATCCAGTTCCTGGGCATCTTCAAAAGATGTTTGCATCAGGACAACAAAGTCAGTGGGATTTAAAAGTAACAGATCAGTTAACACCATGTGTTTGTTCTTTACCAATTCATACAGAAATGGATGAAGAACAATTGAATTATATTGTAGATGGTGTTAAATCGTTTTTTAATTAATCTTGTTTAAAATTTATCAATGAAAATAGCAGTAGTAGGCACTGGATAT
>CAZBJP010000152.1:0-3123 GCA_964492205.1 uncultured Sediminibacterium sp. | reverse complement strand
CGAATGTTTCGTGGTAATCTAAATGATCATGTGTAATATTTGTAAATGCAGCACCTGTAAATTGTAGCCCAGTGATACGATGCTGATGCACCGCATGACTACTACATTCCATAAAGACATGCGTACAACCTGCTTCCTCCATTTGAGCCAACAATGCATTTAAACGAATGGCATCAGGCGTAGTATGTGTCGAAGGAATAATAGTGTTGCCTATTTGATTTTGTACTGTACTCACTAATCCACAGGTATAACCCAATTCAGTGAATAATTTAAATAACAATGTAGCTACAGTTGTTTTACCGTTCGTGCCAGTCACCCCCACTAATTTAATTTTAGTAGATGGTAGTCCATAAAATTGATGTGCCATTAATGCAACTGCTTCTTGTGTATTCGCTACTACAATATAAGTTACTCCAGTTTTGACTGCGACAGGTAATTGCTCACATACGATCACTGTGGCTCCTTTTTCAATTGCTATATCTATAAAATTATGCCCATCTGCTTGTACACCTTTTATGGCAACAAATACAGTACCTTTTTGAACCAATCTTGAATCTATTTGCAGGTCGACAATTTCTTGATCAGTAGTACCTACTACTTCTCTTAAAGCAACCCCAAATAAAATATGTTGTAATGATTTCATCATAATGATTAATTCAATTCGATTAATATTTGTTGGCCCCTTTGAATATATTGTCCTTGTAAAATACTTTGACGAACAACTTTTCCCTTTCCACTGCATTTCACAATCAATCCTTTTTTCTCACACAACCACAATGCATCTTTCAACTTCATGCCACTGATATCTGGCATGGTACTATCAGAAGCCATTTGCATTTCTTGTCTAGCACTCACTGCCCTTCCTACTCCTTGTACTTTTGTCCATTGTGCATTGATTGGTGTTGAATCCTGATAAGGCAATGACAATTGTTTAGCAATTGCTTTTAATGAAGTCTTTGCAACCGTATAATTAAACAATTGTGAATCTTTTAAATTAAAAACTGGTGCTTGATCCATTTTATTTTGGATATAAGTCACATACAATCTATCTGCAATTTCTTTGAATACTGGACCTGCCACAGAAGCACCATAAAATGGATAAGCATGTGGCTTATTTTTAATAATCACCACAATCGTGTATTGAGGGTTATCTGCTGGAAAATAGCCAGCAAAAGACGATTGGTAAATCTTTTCAGCATACCCTTTATTACCATTAGCAACCAAAGCTGTACCTGTTTTACCTGCAACTTTATAGGGACTATTTTTAAATAATGTTTTACCAGTACCATTGATACAAACTCCTTCAAGCGCCTGCTGTGCAGCTTTAATGGTTGCAGGTCTGTATACTTGTGGATTATAAATTTTTGGCGTAATAGACTTTAAAATTCTTCCTTCTTCTTGAATACGATTTACTAGATAAGGACGCATCATCATGCCATTATTTGCCACCATATTATAGATAGCTAAAGTTTGTATTGGCGCAATTGCAATATTATATCCAAAAGCCATCCATGGTAATGTAGTAGGACCATATAATTTATCCCCTGGCTTAGTAATCTGTGGTCTTCTCTCTCCTACTAAATCAATTCCAGATAAAGAATCCAATCTTAGTCTGGACAAATGTTTATAATACGCATCAACATTAGTACTATAATGTTGCATAGCAATTTTCGCCATGCCCACATTTGAACTTTCTTCAAATGCTTCCAAAACTGTCGCTTGATTTTTACCATGTTTTTCGGAATCCCAAACAGTTTGCCCTGCCACTTTCCAAACGCCACCTTCTAAATTAACAGAGGAATTCAAAGTAACCTTCCCATCTTCCAATGCTTGCATCAAAGTCACTAATTTAAAAGTAGAACCTGGCTCTGACGGTGTAATTGCATAATTTAAATCTTCTGCATAAAACCCATCTCTAATCTTACCTAAATTTGCAATCGCCTTGATTTTACCTGTCTTTACTTCCATCACCATCGCCACACCATTCTGAGCTTCATTTCCAATCATCATTTTCATCAATGCATTGGTAGTCACTTCTTGTATATACACATCTAATGTACTCACAATATCCTTCCCTGTTTCTGGTTCAATTTCGAATTCGCCTTCTTGAACTGGAACAGTAACTCCACCAGCAATTGCACGAACCAACTGCTTACCATTACGACCATTTAGGACCGTGTCATAAGACAATTCTAAGCCAACTTTATTTTGATCTCTTGCCAATCCAATGGTCCTATACCCCATGTTTTGGTAAGGATTCAATCGAATATTTTTTTCTTGTGCAATAAATCCACTCTTATACCTTCCAAGTCGAAACAATGGAAATTTCGCCATTTGCAAGTACTGCTTGTAATTAATTTTTTTCTTTAACTCATAATTAGGCTCTTTAGCTTCAAATGCTTTAGTTAAGGCATCTTTATAAGCACTTGCAGATTGGTCCTTAAACAGATCAGCTAAAGCTATACTTAGCGAATCAATATTTTCTCTAAAAGACTTTCCTCCTTTCTCATGTAATGGCTCAACTCTAAAATCAATATAAATATCAAACTGTGGTACATTAGTACTTAACATCTGTCCATCTTCACTATATATTGTACCTCTATCAGCAGGTATCTCAATAATGCGTTGGTGCAAACTATCACTTAAACCTCTCCAATAAGATCCTTGAACTTGTTGAATATAAAATGCCTTACCTAAAATAAATAGACAAACTACTACCACTAAGATATAACTTAAGTAAACTCTCCAAAGTATGTCGCGTTTTACATCCATTATTTGGCTTTGTTTTTTTCGTTGTTTAAATCAAAACGTTTTTCCAATGGAATACGCATAGTCATTTCTTTTGACACCTGTAAGCCATAGGGCGCCATGGCTTTTTCTATATTGATTGATTCACTCTTAAGCATTAAATCTGCTTTTAGTGTTTTATACTCAAACTGTAATTGCTTAATTTCCTTCTTTGTTGTGTTGATTTTACGGATCGTTTTATCGGTCAAGTGTCCGTTTGCGATATATAGTATCGCAAGTACTGCCAAGAACAAAAAGAAACTAATGTTCACGACAATCCATTCGTAATTAAGTATGCTTTTAATAGCAGACTTAGGGTTGTTTTTTACAGGTACG
>CAZBJP010000151.1:0-3166 GCA_964492205.1 uncultured Sediminibacterium sp. | reverse complement strand
TGGCGGAGGTTCTATTAGAATCTTCCAAAGAAACTTACAAGAAAAAATGTTTGCAGCCTTAGGAATGTCAACTGAAGAAGCACAACACAAATTTGGTTTTTTATTAGGTGCTTTTGAATATGGTGCACCACCACATGGCGGAATCGCTTTTGGATTTGATCGACTTTGTGCATTATTAGGTGGCAGTGAAAGTATCAGAGACTTTATTGCTTTCCCTAAGAACAATAGTGGTCGTGATGTCATGTTAGATGCACCAAGTAGTATTGATGATAAGCAATTCGATGAATTGCATATCAAACTAAATTTAAAGTAGTCCCATGCAAAAACCTTCAAAACTATACATCGTTCTCTCTTACATATTGCTTCCTATTGCTTTGTTCTTTGGATTTATGGACAGCCTCCTGCTTATTTCTGCACTTGCAAATCCGGGTGCCTTGATCTTAGTATTTGCTATGGCATGTATTGTGATTTACAGTTTTACTAGCTTCAAATTTTTAAAATTAGGTATTGAGAGAGAGCAAACTCAAACCACTAAACTAAAAGACTGGATCAAAGTAAATGCTTATGTAAGTTTATTTATGTTTAGTTTGATCTTTTTAAATGCGGTGAGTATATTGATATCCAACGACGTAACATTGATTGGATTTATAGATGAATTTTTAGCACAACAAACTGGCTTACCTCCAGAATTCAATAGCCAATTTGTACTGAAGATCATGCGCACCGCTTCCTACTTTCTATTTGTCATTGGGGCAGTAGGTATATTGCATATCCGCATGACACTAAGATTAGTGAAGGAATACGACTACTTATTTGAATAGCATGGTGTAAATTGATACCAATGAACCAACACATTCCTTTAGCTGAAAGATTAAGACCGCAAACACTTGCCGACTTAATTGGACAAGAGCATTTGTCAGGTGAAAATAGTGTTTTACAAAAAGCCATTCAAAAAGGGAAAGTGCCGTCTATGATTTTATGGGGGCCTCCTGGCGTAGGTAAAACTACTCTTGCAAATATTATCGCCACTACATTTAATAGCGCCTATTATCAGCTTAGTGCAATTAGTAGTGGCGTAAAAGAGCTTAGAGAAGTCATTGAAGAAGCTAAATTTAAGGATGGTGCTATTCTATTCATAGATGAAATACATAGATTCAATAAAGGCCAACAAGACGCCTTACTAGGTGCAGTAGAAAAAGGAATCATCACTTTAATTGGTGCGACTACAGAAAATCCAAGCTTCGAAGTCAATAGCGCCTTATTAAGTCGTTGCCAAGTTTTTATTTTAAAAGCATTAGACAAAACAGCGCTCACCAAAATAGTAAATCAAGCAGTAGAGAAAGATCCACTTTTTAAACAGCATGATATTGAGATAAAAGAAACAGAGGCTTTGTTTCAACTTTCTGGAGGTGATGGCAGAAAGCTGCTCAACTTACTAGAACTTTCCGTAGAGGCATTGATTGGAACGAATAAAAGCAATGAGCCACTCCTTCTCACCAATGATTGGGTAATGCAAGTAGCTCAAACCAATATAGCCTTGTATGATAAAAACGGAGAGCAGCATTATGATATCATATCCGCCTTCATTAAAAGCATGCGTGGATCAGACCCTAATGGTGCAATTTATTGGTTATCTAGGATGATAGCAGGAGGCGAAGATGTAAAATTCATCGCAAGACGTATGTTGATTTTTGCAAGCGAAGATATTGGCAATGCCAATCCAAATGCATTGCTACTTGCTAATAACTGTTTTGATGCCGTTAATAAAATTGGTTATCCAGAAAGCAGAATCATCCTTTCGCAATGTGCCATCTATCTAGCTAGTTCTGTAAAAAGTAATGCTGCTTATGAAGCCATTAACAATGGATTGGCATTGGTACAAAAAACCGGCAACCTTCCTGTACCCTTACATTTACGCAATGCCCCTACTAAATTAATGAAGGATTTGTCTTACGGAAAAGACTACCAATATTCCCATCTTGGCGAAAACAATTTCCTAGAACAAGAATACCTGCCCGATGAAATTAAAGGCACTGCCTTATACCAGCCTCAAAAAAATGCAAGAGAAGAAGAACTAAAAAAATTCTTACACGAACGATGGCGTGGTAAGTATGGCTATTAGGATTTAATTTTCTCTGGAACTGCACGACCTACAATACCTGAGGCTGCACCTCTATCTCCACCTTCGTGGTATTCAGCATCTTCATTCACATCCCATAGGTCAAACAACTCTTGGCCTGCAATAATGTTTTTAGCTGCTAACATAGCTGTCATCATGCTATGATCTTGATTGTTGTATTTGTGCATACCGTTACGCCCTACTAGATACAATCCTTTGTATGCCTTCAATGCTTCACGAATGACATTTAAATGATCCTTGTATTCATGATCGTAGACCGGATAAGCCTTAGGCTGTCTTACCACATAACCATCTACTACAGCAGAAGGTTTAGTTAAACCAATTTGATCAATCTCTTTAGTACCTAATGCAATTAAGGCCTCATTGCTGCTTGTCCATAAGCCATCTCCTTCAAAACAGAAGTACTCCAATCCATAGCAAGCCATTTCAGGATCTGGCACCATGTATGGACTCCAAGACTTAAAGTTTTGAATACGACCTACTTTAACATTTGGCTCATGTATATAAATCCAGTTATCACTAAATGCATCTTGATCTTTACAAATCAACACTACAGTTAAGAAGTCTCTATATTTTAATTGACTTGCCGCATGTAATACAGGCGCGCTAAATGCAGGTGTTACTGCTGGAATTAACTCCCGCATTGGAGCCGACGACAGTACATAATCAAAGCCTTCTAATACCGCACCAGTTGTAGTATATACTTTCCAAGTCTCCCCTGTTTTCTCGATTTTGTTCACCCCAGTATTCATCTCAATCTTCACCCCTAGGGCCTTGCTCTTCACCACGCACTCTTCCCACATCATTCCGGGACCACGCTTTGGATAACGGAAAGAATCAATCAATGTTTTGATCACATCACCCTTACTTTTTTTACCTGATGGTTTAAATAATGCGTTCCAAACTGCACTACTTAGAGACAAACCTTTTATACGCTGTGCCGCCCAGTCTGCAGAGATTTCTTTACAAGGAATCCCCCACACTTTCTCTGTGTAAGTTTTAAAGAAGATATTGAACAAACGCTTT
>CAZBJP010000150.1:0-3184 GCA_964492205.1 uncultured Sediminibacterium sp. | reverse complement strand
GTCAGTGAATGTGCAGCCAACCCTGGAACCAATTCGTTGGACGGTGTCTGCTAATTGTTCATGAGTAGTGGCATATGACAAATGATCAAGGCGCATGGGACAATTCTGCCCTATTTAGGCCAAAAGATTTACCAGTATCTGTCTAGTTATTACGAGAGATTTGTTGAGATATTTGACGGTTTCCAGGTCAAGTCAAGGTCTAAACCAAAACTTAACACTTTTGAGTTATCCCCCAGAATAACTGGAATGCTGGAATGCCCTGCGTCGATTCTATTGACATCAAATTCAATATTGCTTTCATTTATCATTCTCAAAGCTGCGGCCTTAACTGTTGTTTCTATTCCTGTGCAAAGATTTACAATTCCGTGAACATCTCGGTGTTGGGCAATTTTGATAAGGTTTTGAGCAATTTGTTTCGGTGTGAGAAAATCTCTCACATCGTCTGCATAACTCAAACGAACGCTTGAACCTGGAAGTATTAAACTTCTAATCTTCCCCCCTAAGGTGAATTCTGGTACGTCCCAGTCCAGACAACTAAAGACTCTCACAATACAAAACTGGGTTGGGTTATTCCGAAAAACCTCAATTATTTCAATTTCAGCTTGTCTCTTTTGAATGCTATATATATTCACGGGATCTATTTTGGAACTCTCTGACAGTTTTTCACTTGATTGCGCATACACGTGCGAAGTTGATACGAATACAAAGCGGGCATTAAGTTCATCTCTTGCAAATAGAGCTAATTTTTTCGTACCTTCCACATTTACTTGGTATGCCTTATATGGATCTTCTTGAATTTCGCGTTGATTAACAACGGCAGCGGCATGCAAAACGATTTTAGGGAGCGAACCGCTCAAAATGGAGTGCAGATTTTTTATGTCTGGAAGATTGATTAGTGGTTTAATTACGTCATTCCCAAAATGTTTACCTATCGTGCCAGTATGGCCGGTAGACAGGATCTTGTTCATTTAATAAATTGTTTTCGGTATCTGTAGATTATATAAAGACCCCGCAGAGAGTTAAGTACCTCGCTAAATCTCACAGTGCTTGTTCCGATTTCTCTATTTACGAAAGTTATTGGGAACTCTTTAATTGATTTCGATGCTCGATCTATGATAAGCGCCTGCTCGGACAAGTGAATAAAACCATTAGTTAAAGCATTCTTTTTGAGAATCTCACAGATTGCATGATTTGAGTATCTCCGCAGGCCATTTGTAATATCGTGAACGTCTATATTGAGCATTCTCGGTATAACAATATTTAGAATTCGTGAAAAGGCACGCCTAGACATAGGCCAACCTTTAATCTGGCTACCCTTTAGATATCTACTACCTATATACAGATCAGAACTATCGGAACTATCTTTCAAAAACAAAATGTCCTCAATGCGATGGGATCCATCAGCATCACATTCTATAAAGTATCGCAAATTTGGAAATTGCTGAATGCTAATTTGCATTCCACGTCGGATTGCTGCGCCGCGACCTGATTTTCCCTTGTGGTTGTTAAATATTAGAAATCCTTTCGATTCCTTCATGGCATCTGTGCACAAATCTTTAATTTCATCAAACATGCACGTATCGCTATCGTCTATTATAAATAAAGCATCGGATGAATTTAGAGCTTTTGAGAGTTGAGAAACAAGAATTGGTAAGGCCTGATTTTCGTTATAGGACGGAATAGCTATAACGCAAGTTATTTTCGACAATTCAGATTGGCTTTTCTCGATTACTTTGTTTTGATTCACTTTGTAACTTCTTTTAATCTTTCACATAGAAAATCAATTTGTTCGTTGGATAAATCGTGATGAGCTCCAACCATAAAAGCTTGTTCTGTAATTTTCTGAGCTACTACAAAGTTCTTCGGGTCAACAGAGTGGCGCGTAATTCTTTGTATTGCTGGCTGAGCAAGGAAATTACCTGTTAGCACTGGCCTAGTTTCAATTTCTAAAGTTTGTAAATCCCTTACTATTTCATGTTTTCTTCGCTTAGCATCATCACCGGTCACCAATATAGGTATCAACATCCAGGAATTACCTTTTCGCTGGCTTGGGTTGGCCAAAGAGCTACTGCCAATCACTTTCAAGCTGGAGTTGTGAAGTGCTTGAGAAACTCTTTCAGCAATATATCTTCTCTTCTCAACAAAATCATCTAGTTGCATTATTTGTGATGACCCAATCGCTGCCTGGATCTCCATGGGCCGAACGTTGTATCCTGTTGAAACAAAGAGAAATTTGGAATCATTATCGCTAATGTTTTTTGTCCAATCTTCTGCATCAAGTCTGTCTCTAGACCAACCATGTGACCTCATTGACCTCAAATCGTTTGCAAAATCAAGATTGTTTGTTGCAATTCCGCCCCCTTCCATTGTCGTTATATGGTGCGAGAAATAAAACGAAAATGAGCTTGCTAATCCACAGATTCCTGCATGCGTATTTTCATTCCAACTTCCTAAAGATTCACAAACATCATTTATAAGAATTAGTTCATTTCTTTCCGCAAAACGAGTTAGTTCTGTGTGCGAGATTCCGTAACCCAAAGGGTGTATTGGGAAAATGGCAGACACGGGTATCCCTGTATTATCAATTAGTGTTTGTGCTTTTTGTAAATCAATCGCAAGCGTACTTTCTTCTACATCGACGAATATGGGATTTAACCCTAATTGAATAATTGGCCAAATCGTAGTCGGCCAAGCAATTGCAGGAACAAGAACGCTATCTCCAGGATTTAACTTGGCTTTACCTTTAGTCGGTCTTAGTAACGCTTCAATAATCAATAGATTTGCTGAAGAACCCGAATTGACCATAACGAAATGTTCAACTTTTAAGTAATCGCACATCCGTTGTTCGAACTTTTTTACCTCAGCGCCCATGGTCAAATTGCCAGAATTGAGCACGCGGTTTATCTCTAGAATGTCTTGTTCACGTAGCCCTGATGAAGCCAGTGGAATTCGCATGGGTAGAACTTACAGAATTTTTGCTTTGTGTTTCACATTTAGAGCGTACAAACTAGGTTCTTTTTTGGGGTTTTTCCGTTAATTAAGTACGCGTCCACGGCGTTGTCGACACAGGCGCTGCCACGGCCTTGGCCGGTGTGACCATCGGCATCTAGGGAAATTAGTTTGGAGTTCTTGAATATTTGGTGAAGTCCAACAGACCATTCGTATGGGGTAGCTGGGTCACGGG
>CAZBJP010000149.1:0-3218 GCA_964492205.1 uncultured Sediminibacterium sp. | reverse complement strand
TACTGTGCATTTTGGTAAACTAGTTGATAAGGGCATTGTTTTAGATGAAGTGGTAGTATGTATTTATAGAGCACCAAAATCTTATACCGGCGAGGAGGTAGTAGAAATCTCATGTCACGGCTCACCTTATATTCAAGATTCAATTTTGCAATTGATGATTGATTGTGGTGCGCGCATGGCTAAGCCTGGAGAATTTACTCAACGTGCTTTTTTAAATGCTAAACTTGACTTAACACAAGCCGAAGCTGTTGCCGATTTAATTGCAAGCAATACGGAGGCGGCAAGAAAAACAGCCTTACATAATTTAAAAGGAGGGTTCTCAAATGACCTACAATTGATGCGTGAGAAATTAATTAAATTCTCTGCATTGATTGAATTAGAATTGGATTTTTCACAAGAAGATGTGGCTTTTGCAAATAAAAAGGAATTAGAAAATTTAGTGCATCAATTGCAATTGAAAACACAGGAATTGTATGATTCTTTTAAATTGGGCAATGTGATCAAAAATGGGGTACAAGTGGCCATTGTAGGAAAACCAAATGCAGGAAAATCTACTTTATTAAATGCTTTGTTGAATGAAAATAGAGCATTGGTAAGTGATATTCCAGGAACAACAAGAGACACTGTAGAAGAATATTTAAATATACAAGGGGTATTGTATAAGTTAATTGACACGGCTGGTATCAGGATGCAAACGGATGATTCCATTGAGCAAATGGGAATTGAAAAGAGCAGGGAAAAAATTCAGGAAGCAGATATCGTGATTGCACTGTTTGATGCAAGTACACAAAGTATAGATCAACTTCAATCATGGCAAGCTGAAATTGGCGTTGTAAAAGACAAATTAATTTTAGTGGGGAATAAAATTGACCTTGCTTCAAATAAATTTGTTCAAAACAATCCAGCATTTAGCGAAGTATTATTCATTTCTGCTAAAGACAAACAAAATATTCTTGCATTAGAAAATGCTTTGAATCAAAAAGTAGTTGGGGATGCACTTAATAAAGAAGGAACAATAGTGACGAACGCGCGACATGTTGCTTCTTTAAAAAAATTAATGTTGGCATTAAATGATATAGAAACTGGTTTAATACAAAATGTAACAGGCGATTTATTGGCATTAGACATCCGACAAGCCTTGCATTATTTAGGTACCATTACAGGGGAGATCACCAATGAGGATCAATTAGATTTTATCTTTTCTAAATTCTGTATTGGAAAATAAAACAGTATTCTAAACGATTTCAATATTTGTATAGTCATCAGCAAAGTGAATGATATTTGAGAAATGTTTAAAATCGCTGATAGGATGTGTGGTCGTAAGTAAAACGACGTCCATGCCCGCATTGGCAGCGCAAGCAACTCCTTGAGGGGTATCTTCAAATACTAAACAGTTTTCTTTTGAAGCTTCTAATGCTTCGGCACATCGTAAAAAAGTTTCAGGATCTGGTTTACTTTTAGTGACCATTTCCCCACTAATGACAGCCTGCATGTAATGACGAATATGCAGGTTATCTAAAACAAAATCAATGTTTAAATTACTTGCTGCAGATCCGATGCTTAATTTTATTTGTTGAAGCTTAGCTTTGTCAAGAAGCACATCTAGTCCGTCAATTAATTTTAATTCAGGTAAAAAGTCAGCTCTGTATTTGGCTTCTTTAGATGCACTAATTGCAGTTCTATCTTGAAAACTAAATTTCCCAGGAAAAATTCTTTCAAGCATTTCCTCTCCCTTGCCATAACATTCTTGTTTCATATCTGATTCGCTCAATGTAGCACCTAGCGCT
Source organism: uncultured Sediminibacterium sp. (assembly GCA_964492205.1). Taxonomy (GTDB): domain Bacteria; phylum Bacteroidota; class Bacteroidia; order Chitinophagales; family Chitinophagaceae; genus Sediminibacterium. Next base: position 1,431 of record CAZBJP010000149.1, on the reverse strand, counting down.
TCAACCACTTTATGCCAGGCAGCCACATGATAAGGCATATCATGAATCATGGTGCCATTTAAGTCAAATATAAAAGCTGTATATTTTAGTGGATTGATCTTAAACATGGTTTGATGCTGATTTTATATTTACATAGACCCACCTTCTATAAATTTTGCATCTACAGTTAATTCAGTTAAGGTCTTTCCTCCTTTAATATTAGCTAACATTTGCACAAAAGCAAGTTTCCCTAATTCGTAGCCACTTGTTTCAACATAACTAATATTTGGATAGTATAAACTTGGAATAAATCCATTGCTAATACTAATTACACCAATTTCATCCGGCACTTTAATATTTAATGCTTGTATAGATTTCATCACCCCAATTAAAATTTCATCTGTCATGGCAAATACAGTATCAAATTTTTGTGATTTACTATATTGTTTTTTAAAAGTCTCTTCTGCTTCATTGGAGCTATTGGTATGCACATAAGTACAATGCGTTTTAGGCGCATATTTTTCCATGAATTGTTGGAAGGCTAGTTTTCTTTTCTGACTGATGGATAAGGCAGGATCACCAAACAATGCAAGTACACGCTTTGCACCTCTTTGTATAATATTTTCTGCAGCAATGATGGCACATCTTTCATCTGCCATTCTCACTTTGGTATATTTATTTTCTTTAGGAACGATATCAAAAAATACGACCGGAATATCTTTCTCACTCATCTTTTCATAGACTTCTAAATTTTGACTATGAGCAGATAAACAAGCAAACACACCAGACACCCTATTTTGTCTAAATATTTTTAAATTGTTCAATTCATTTTCTGGTTTATTACTTGATTGTAAAATCATTAATGCGTACCCATTTTTTCTACTCTCTTCTTCAATCGCTGCAATGAAACTATCATAAAATAAATTAGCAATAGCTGGCACAATCACGCCAAATATCTTACTACTCTGTGTTCTCAATTGAATCGCATAAGCATTGGGTTCATAGTCTAAACTATTTGCAAGTGCATGTACTTTTTCTTTGGTGGCGGTGGAAATATCTGGATGGTCTTTCAAAGCCCTAGAAACAGTAGAAATACTTAATTGTAATTGTTGAGCCAATAATTTTAGGGTCGTGTTCGTCATAACAAGCAAGCTTTAAGTAGTTCAATTTAAGGAAATTTAACACAAATTTTACCGCAAACGTTTGCAATTTAGCCTAAATCTAAAAATATTTTTTACTACTTATTGTTAGTAAAAATGGGACTCAATTAACGGGGAATCAATATATTATTGAATTTTAAAGGGTTTTGGAGCACCTAGTACACCCATTGTACTAACAGTTGTTATCATCTATTTTCAAAAGTTAAAAATTATTTAACAAAAAATTTGTTTCCTATTAAAAATGTGTATTTTGTAACTGCTTATTAAACCAATAAACTGCCAATTATGAATT
>CAZBJP010000148.1:0-3233 GCA_964492205.1 uncultured Sediminibacterium sp. | reverse complement strand
CCAGAGAAGAAGTTATTCAGTGGGAATGTACAAGGAGTGCAATTACCTGGTGTAGATGGTTTATTTGAGATTCTAGACAAACACGCGCCATTGGTAAGTGCATTAGGAATTGGTAATGTGAAAGTTCTTCAAAAGGGTATTGCTGCTGAAACTTATGCAATTCAAGGTGGTTTTGTAGAAGTAATTGATAATAAGGCTACTGTCCTTGTTGAAGGAGTTTTATAGAGTAACTATTATAACAAAAAATTATCAGCAATAGGAAACCCTCTCGATTTATCGAGAGGGTTTTTTTTATATATTCACACAAGCAAATTACGCTCAGTTTGCCTTGTTAGATTATGAAAAAAACATTTCCCTTTTTATTTACCTTGATCGGGTTATCCATTTTAGGGATCCTATTCATTCAAGTAACTTGGTTGCAGGGTTTATTTCTATTACAAAAAAATCAATTGATAGAAAAAGTGAATCAAGCAGGGGTGATTGTGTCTTCGGATTTGGGTAAAAAATTAAATGGAGGACTTGCTTTTCATTTTCCCAAAAAGTCATTGAGTTTATCAGGAGGGGGGCATTCACATAGTTTTGAAGAAGCTACCTTGTCGGATTTATATAGCTTTCAGGATTTAGATAAAAGATTGAAGGCGGCGATGGAAAAATATGGGTTACAAGATCTGGCGTATGAATTTGCACTACAGGATAAAAAAGGGTATGTAGAAATTAAAAGTAAGAAATTTGAAGATGTATTTATTGATGAATTAAATACGGTACAAACAAGGGTGTCGATCATTCCGCAAGAAATGCTTGAATCAACTGGTCCATTTGAAACCTTAATCATTATTGTACCCAATGTTAATACATATTTATTTAAAACATTACAATGGGTTGTTTTTGGTGCAGTCTTATTTATCTTAATTGTATTAGCTGCATTCTTGATCACAATAAGATCATTAATCAAGCAAAAGAAATTAAGTGAGATAAAGAGTGATTTTATTAATAACATGACGCATGAATTAAAGACCCCGTTGGCTACTATTTCATTAGCAGTTGATGCGCTTAAGTCAGAAAAAGTACAATCCGATAATAAATCAGTTGACTATTTTAGTACGATTATTAAAGAGGAGAATGTGCGGATGAACAAGCATGTTGAAACTATTTTACAAGCTGCTCAATTGGAAAAAAACGAATATGAGCTTAATAGACAAATGGTTGATATACATGATTTAATACAAGGTGTAGTCGAGAGTTTTAAATTGCAATTAGAAAGCAAGCCTTCTGCAGTTCACACTGAATTAGCAGCAGTGCCTTCTGAAATATGGATAGATGAAGAGTATTTCTTACATGTCTTGTCTAATTTAATTGATAACGCAATAAAATATGCGAAAGACAGCATAGATATTACGATTAAAACAAAAACAGTATCCAATAAAATGATCATTACGATTGAAGATAAAGGAATCGGAATGACCAGCGATACAGTAAAACATATTTTTGAAAAATTCTACCGTGCACACTCAGGGAATATCCATAATGTAAAAGGATTTGGATTAGGTATGAGTTATGTGCGCTGGGTAATTGATATGCACAAGGGGTCTATTCACGTCTCCAGTGAATTGGATAAAGGCACCAAAGTAGAGATAAGTTTACCGATGGTTTATCCAAAATAAACAGCCATCTCCGTAACTAAGGAATCTATATTCATGCTCAAGTGCATGTTCGTATACGGTTTTCCATTGGTCACCTGCAATCGCAGCAATAATTAACAAAAGGGTAGACTTAGGTTGATGAAAATTAGTAATCAATCCTTTGCAAATTTTAAATTCATAACCTGGTTTTACCATCAATTGTGTTGAAGCAATTAAAGTACTTAGTTGATGCTTTATCATCCACGTTTTTAAAAAATGCATTGCTTCTTGTGCACTTATATTCTTTGCATCTAAAGTATAAGCATCCCATTGAAGCAAATTCATTTCGTTTATGTCAATAGTTGGAGTTTGCTTAATTTTGATAGCTAGCCAATATAATGATTCTAAAGTTCTAAGTGAGGTAGTGCCCACTGCAATAATCTTGTTATTTGTTGTAGCTAAGTAGTTGATAGTTTGAAAGTCTACGTCAATAAATTCGGCATGCATTAAGTGGTCGTGGTAGTCATCCACTTTTACTGGCATGAAAGTACCTGCGCCTACATGAAGCGTGATAAATTTTTTATCAATTCCTTTTGCTTCAAGTTTTTTAAAAACAAGTTCGTCAAAGTGTAATCCAGCCGTAGGCGCTGCAACTGATCCTTCTGCAATGGCATAAGTTGTTTGGTAACGATCCTTATCAGTTTCGTTTGCTGCTCTTTGTATGTAGGGGGGCAGTGGGATTTGTCCGGCCAATGCAATGATTTCAGAAAACACAACACTTGGATGATCCCAAGAAAATTCAATAATAAAATGGCCCTCTTCTTGAATTATTTTTTTTGCAATTAAGTTGATGGTGCAATTTTCATATTGCAATTGTTTTTCTATAAAAGGAGCTTTCCATTTTTTAGCACCACCTACTAAACATTTCCATTGTACAGTATTGGTGGCCTGCATGGCTAATTGGACTGGAGTATGAGCCGCAGTAGGTTCTAGACAAAAAATCTCTATTTTATTTTGGCGACTAATAGTTTGATCATCGGTATGTGTTGGTGCATTTATATTAACAGGACTATTTGGTTTATCAAATAGTATTCTTGCAGCTATGACTTTGCTATTATTAAAAATTAAACAATGTTCCTTAGGAATATATTGGGCAATTTCTTTATAATGGGTCTCTGCGATGATGGTTTGATCCCAGACTAGGAGTTTACTATCTGATCTTTTTCCCGCTGGTATATAAGCGATGCGCTCATCAGGCAATACATAGTCAAAAGCATCCATTTTCATTCCGCAAAAGTAGCAAATCTCATTGATTGGTCGTTGTTTGTCCTTGATTAGCCTTGATTCACAGCTTATCAACCCTTAAAATGGGTTATCCACAGGTCTTAACATACAAGAAATTCAAAAACTTGTCAAATTGCGCTGAAATTCAATCAGGGTAAGCTTATTGGCTTGGTTTATTTCTTGTGGAAAACTACAAGGGGGCATTTTGCCTTTAAAAGTGGTAAAAAGTGTTATTTTGTGTGAACAAGTGGTAAAATAAAGACCAAATTATTAACAAATGACAGGTTTTCACGGAGAATATCAATCAACTATAGACGCAAAGGGGCGTTT
>CAZBJP010000147.1:1277-3237 GCA_964492205.1 uncultured Sediminibacterium sp. | reverse complement strand
TGGAAATAAGATGAAAAATAAAATTAAAAATATATTCAAAAAAGAAAACGATCCACTATCTCCTGAAGATAAGTTGAAGCTTATAGAAAGCTCTTCAAAATTAGTAGGCCCAGGTGTTTTCTACTCAACAATAATTGTAATTACATCCTTTTTGCCTGTATTTCTTCTCACGGGGATGGAAGGCAAGTTATTTGGGCCACTAGCTTGGACGAAATCTTTTATTCTGATAGTTGATGCTTTTTTAGCCATTACACTTACACCTGTGCTAATTAGTTTTTTACTAAAAGGAAAACTTCGTCCAGAAAATAAAAATCCAATTAACAAAAAATTGGAAAGTATTTATACACCCATTTTAATTTTTTGTTTAAAATGGAGGAAAACGGTATTGGGCATCAACATCATTGCCTTACTGTTTGGTGTTTTAATGTTTACTCGTTTAGGCTCAGAATTTATGCCTCCTTTAGATGAAGGCTCTGTCCTGTTTATGTCGGTAACCTTGCCTGATGTATCCAACTCCGAAGTAAAGAGAATTCTTCAGGTTCAGGACAAATTGATAAAATCAATTCCCGAAGTGGCTCACGTGTTGGGAAAAGCAGGCAGGGCAAATACGGCAACTGATAACAGTCCAATAAGTATGGTTGAAACCATTATTTTGTTAAAACCTCAAGCAGAATGGCGAGAAGACAAAACCAAGAATGACATTATCACGGAAATAAACAACAAACTGCAAATCCCTGGTGTGACCAATGGTTTTACGCAACCCATCATCAACCGTATCAATATGCTTTCAACTGGTATCAGAACTGATGTAGGAATCAAAATCTACGGAGCAAGTTTAGACACCATCAATGTTTTGGCTCAAAAAATTAAAAAGACATTGGAAGGAACTTCTGGAGTTAAAGATTTGTATGCGGAACCCATAACAGGAGGAAAATATATTGACATTGAAGCAAAAAGAGAGGTTATTGGCAGATATGGATTGACCATAGACGATATAAATAACGTAGTTGAAGCTTCAATTGGAGGTATGAAACTAACCACGACTATCGAGGGAAGACAGCGTTTTTCTGTAAATGCACGATATGCACAAGAATATAGAAATAGTCTTGAGGCCTTAAAAAAACTGCAAGTGCAAACAATGGATTTTGGACCAATACCATTAGAAACTGTAGCTAATGTAAAAATAAGTGATGGCCCTCCAATGATAAATAGCGAAAATGCAATGCTCCGTGGCACAGTGTTGTTCAACGTTCGGGAACGTGATTTAGGAAGTACTGTAAAAGAGGCACAGGAGAAACTCAATGCAATGATGACCAAGATGCCAAAAGGATATTATGTGGAATGGAGCGGACAATGGGAAAATCAAATTAGAGCCAACAAAACATTAAGTTTAATACTGCCTATTGTTGTGGTCATTATATTTCTTGTTTTATATTTTACGTACCATTCAATGAAAGAGGCGTTAATCACAATGATTACAGTACCCTTTGCTCTAATTGGAGGGATTTTTATGGTTTATTTTTATGGAATTAATTTATCCGTTGCTGTTGCCGTTGGCTTTATTGCACTGTTTGGAATGGCAATCGAAACGGCAATGTTAATGACCATCTATTTGAATGAAGCAATGAATAAAATGGTAGAAAAGTACGGAAATAGTAAGGAAACCATAACTGAAGAAATATTGAAGCAATATATTATTGATGGTTCTGCCAAAAGGTTAAGACCAAAATTGATGACTGTTTCAGTTTCATTATTTGGACTAATCCCCATTCTTTGGGCAACAGGAACAGGATCAGATATAATGCTTCCCATCACTGTCCCACTAATTGGAGGCACCATTACCTCCACGATTTATGTATTATTAGTAACACCGATTGTTTTTGAGATGGTAAAACTTCGAGAATTAAGAACAAAAGGTAAAATAGAACTTATAGATGTTAAAGAATAAATTTTATATAGC
>CAZBJP010000147.1:0-1226 GCA_964492205.1 uncultured Sediminibacterium sp. | reverse complement strand
ATTGAAAATGTATGATGCCGAAATTCAAAGTATGGATGCGGCGGCAAAAGGAGCCAAAAGCTGGATGCCACCACAAGTGGAAACGGGGTTTTTTATGACTCCTTACAATTCCAATCTTTGGAAAGCAAGCGAAATGGGACAAGGAATGGGAAATTATATGTTAGGTGTTACCCAAATGATTCCGAATGCTTCAAAGCTAAATGCAAATGAAAATTTGATGAAAGCAATGTCATCAGTCGAGAATGAAAATAAAAATTATACACTGAACCAATTAAACGCCTTGGCCAAAACCTATTATTACGAATGGATTACCATTAAGAAAAAAATAAAAATCGCCCAAGACAATATTCAGCTTCTAGAGTATATGATTAAGAGTATGGAAATACGCTATCAGTATAATATGGATAAATTACCGTCCTATTACAAAGCGAAATCCCAATTGGCTACTTTGCAAAGTATGATTGTTATGTTAGAAAATGATGTGTCACAGCGAAAATATATGCTCAATACCTTGATGGCTCGTAATAAAAATGAGGATTTAGAAATTGATTCAAATTACGAGATTAAAGATTTTAATCTCTTCGAAACCGATTTGTCTTCCTACATCAACAACCGTAGTGACATCAAAGCCATTGATAAAACCAAGGATATCAATAAATTAAAAACTGAAGTGGAAAGAGTGGCAACCAGACCTGAATTTGGTGTGAAATATGACCATATGTTTGCTTTCGGGAATCAGCCACAGCAATTCTCAGTACTGGGAATGATTACCATTCCGATGTCTTGGTCAACCAAAATGAATAAAGCCAATATGGAAAGTTATCGTATTAAAAACGAAAGTTTGGATTGGCAAAAGCAAATGATTGCCAACGAAGCAAGCGGAATGATAAAAGGGATGAATGCTGAGTTTCTGAACCTGAAAAAACAATACCAAATCACCCAAGACAACATTATTCCTGCATTGAAACGAAACTACGATACGGCTATTTTAGCTTGGCAAAACAATACTGGAGATTTATTCATAGCGTTAGAAGCTTGGGAAGCAATGAATATGACTCAAATCGATGCTTTAGACAAATTGAAAAGTATTTTGGTAGCGCAAGTAGAAATCGAAAAACAATTAGAAACCAAATAATTATGAACAAGTATATAAAGTATGGTTTAGCCCTTGTTGTAATTTCCATTATCGGAATTGCAATCTATTTCTTTGCCAAAAAATCAGATAA
>CAZBJP010000146.1:0-3313 GCA_964492205.1 uncultured Sediminibacterium sp. | reverse complement strand
AATCTTTCGCCCATAAAAAACATTGGGCAGAAGAATCTGTTTTTATCATAGAAGGTCCTAAAATATTGGAAGAGCTGATGGCTTCAGATTGGGTGATTCATCAAGTCTATGCCACAAAGGAATGGATACAAAATCAGCCTTTTAAACCGCATTATGTTACAGAAGTGACCGACTTTGAGTTGGAAAAAATGAGTCAGCTGCAAACAGCAAATCAGGTTATAGCTTTAGTTGAGAAAAAGCCTGTTGTAGGCCCCATTCAGTTTAAAGGACAATTAACTTTAGTTTTAGATGGCATTCAGGATCCAGGAAATCTTGGAACAATCATTAGAACCGCGGATTGGTTTGGTTTGAATCAAATTGTCGTCAGTGCCGATACCGCAAATTGTTATAATCCTAAAGTGGTTCAGAGTACGATGGGAAGTATTTTAAGGGTGAAAGTCGTGGTAGCTGATTTAACTGAATTACTTTCAGCTGTAAAATTACCTATTTATGGTGCAGTTTTAGAAGGTAAGCCAATTCAAACTACTCATTTGAAAAAAGAAGGGGTCTTGATTATTGGAAATGAATCAAAAGGGATTCGTGAGCCACTTTTATCTAAGATCACAGATCCTATCACTATACCAAAATATGGTGAAGCAGAATCTTTGAATGCGGCTGTTGCTACTGGAATCATTTTAGCTAATTGGCAGCATTAATCAAATCGAACTGCTTTTGCTGGACTCATTTTTTTTATCCAAAGTGTAGGTAATAAAAAAGAAATATAGCTAATAAAGGCAGTTCCAATGATGATGCTTAAAACCTGAAAAGGTTGAATGACAATTGGTAATACATTGATCAAATAAGCAGACTCGTCTAAATGAATCCATTGGTATTTTAATTGAAATAAAGATAAGCCAAGTCCAATTACTACTCCTAAGCCAATACCCATCCATGCAATAAAACTTGCTTGGTACATGAATACGTTTCTAATCAAACTTTGTGGTGCACCCATTGCTGTAAGTGTACCAATCATTGGAATACGTTCCAATAATAGAATTAAAAGACAGGTAATTAAGTTAACTACTGCGATGAATAGCATGATAATGATGGTGATGTTCCTATTTATATTTTGAACTTGAATCCAATCAAAAAGTTGAGGATACATTGAAGAAGTTGCACTTGCTACCCAATTATTTGGAAGTAAGGTCTGAATTTCATGTAATGAATAATTCAATTTTGCTACATCTTTCAATAAGATTTGGTAACCTGTAATAGCATTGGGTGTTTGGATTAACTGTTGTATCAGTTTTAAGTCAACAAAAACATTTTGAAGATCGTAGTCTTCTATGCCAGTATGAAACAAACCTACTACTTTTAATTTGCGTTCTTGAATTTTACCATTTTGTAAAAAGTAGAGTCTAACTATATCGCCGGTATCAATATGTAACTTTGAAGCAGTGTTTTTTGAGAGGACAATTTCTCTGGAGATAGTTTGCTCATTATTTTGCAGTGTTCTTCCTTTAATTAAACTAGGAATGCTTGTAAAATCACTTATACCTTTTGCATTCAAACCTTCAATTTCTACTTCTTTTGCAAGGACCATTGTCTGATTTATATAGGCAGATGCAGTACTAATATTTGGAATGCTTTTTATTTTTTCAGCAATCTTTGGGTTATTTATTAGGCCTGATCCATCTACAGAGGTAATTTGTAGATGTCCCCAAAAGGAGTATACTTTATTACTGATGGCAGATTGAAAACCATTAACAATAGAAAAAGTGAGTAAAATAGCGGCTACACTGATAGCCGTGGCCGCGATAGATAGTCTTACTATAAATCGTGTGTAGTTTTTTTGTTTATGAAAACTGATTCTTTTTGCTATCTCAAAGGCGGTATTCAACAGCTATTTTTTATCAAATCTAGTTTTTTATCTTTATAATTAGCACATTCAACTTAGTTTCGTAGTTGTAAATTGAAGCATATGAGAATTAGTATAGTACTATACTTTGTATTGATTTCTATCCAACCAATCATGGCACAAATAGCACCAGATAAGGTTATGGATCCTAAGATTCAAACTGTTTTAATTTACCCAAAGAATAAGCCTTTGGCCTTGCCAGTCATTAGATTAAATTCTCAGGAGGAATTATTGGTTCAATTTGATGATTTAACTGCGCAATACCAACAGTATTATTTCACTATTGAATTAATGGATATTCATTGGCAATCAGTTGCACTTAATCCATTTGATTATATTAGGGGACTTACACAGAATAATATTAGAGATTACACTATTTCCTCCATTGCACAACAACCTTACTATCATTATACCTTTAGTTTTCCAACTGCTACATGTAGACCGACCAAATCGGGCAATTATTTAATGAAAGTGTATAGGCAGGGTAAGTCTAATGAATTAGTTTTTACAAAACGTTTTTTTGTTGTGGAACAGGAAGTACCTATTGCTGCTAGTATTCAAGAACCTTTTGATGGTTTAATTTCAAAATCGCATCAAAAAATTCAAGTGGTATTGGATGCGAAAAAAATAAATTTTCTTCAGCCAGAATTATTATATGTTGTTGTGACTCAGAATACCAGGTATAATGATGCATTGCAATCCAATACACCAAGTTTTATAAGAGGTAATCAAATTGAGTATAATGCAGATAGAGATTTTGTTTTTCCTGCTGGGAAAGAAGCAAGATGGTTGGACTTGCAAAATCTAAGATTCAAAACTGATCGTATTGCTCAAATACAACCATTGGAAAATGGTTCAAGGATTATTTTAAAACCAGATTTATCTAGGGCATCTATTCCCTATTATACTTTTAGAGATCTAAATGGACAATTCATAATTAGTAATTCAGAATCTATCAGGGCTGAAGACCAAAATGATTATGCTAAAGTCTTCTTCACCTATCTTCCGAAAAATGGGGTACCCTATCAAGGTCGGTCCCTTTTTTTAGCTGGTGCACTTACGAGTAATGCGTTAGATTCAAATGCCCGTATGCAGTGGAACCAATCTTTAGGGCAATATGAAAAATGGCTGTATTTGAAACAAGGCTATTATAGTTATAATTATATCCTAAGATCTGATCTGTCTCCAAATCCAATGCATGATTTTATGTATACTGAGGGAGATCATTGGGAGACAGAAAATAGTTATAACATTTTTGTTTATTACCGCGCTGCAGGTAGTAGGTATGATCAAATTATTGGATATTCTAGCTTGAATTCAATGCAAAATTGGTAGGAAAACCGATCTGTTTTTCATAACTTTGCACCGGCAGGTCTTACACGACCAGCTCCTGCTGAACCTCCCCAGGGTAGGAAT
>CAZBJP010000145.1:0-3390 GCA_964492205.1 uncultured Sediminibacterium sp. | reverse complement strand
CAGGTCAAACAGCGCCTCCAGGACGCCGTATGGGTCACGCTGGTGCAATCATTGGTGGTGCAGATGATACAGCTGAAGCAAAGATGAAAATTATGGCTGCATGTGGAATCCACGTTTGTGCGAGTCCAGCAGATATTGGTAAAACAATGGCTGCTGCATTAAAGAAATAAATCAAATCTTTTGAATAAAGGAATCCCTTAGTATACCTATGCTAAGGGATTTTTTATTGTAATTTTGAACCATGAAAATGAACTGGTATGTTTTCGTCACCTTCGTATTATGTTGTATTTTATTAAGTAAAATCGCAACTGCACAACAAAAGCCTTTAAGTATACATTTTAATGCCCCTAAACAAATGCATCAAGGTGAATCTGTCAAGCTGAAAGTACAAGTAAGCCATCAAATAAAAACTGAACAAACTGGGCATCTTCAACTTGCTTTGTTGAATGCAGCTACAAAAAAATCAGTAGATGGGTGGTTCTTAAATTTTTTTCCTTTTCAGTACTTTACAACTATAGCAAATGAAGCTTTTGAAACTGAATTTCCTTTTACAGTACCCAATGATTTTAAAGGCAACTTTATTATTGAATTAGTTGCACAAGTGAATACGAATAAAGATAGTATTCGTATTACTATACCCACGATTATTAAGCAATAATATTGGAGCAGCAATATCCACATAAAGCACTAGACTATATCATTGTTGGCCAAGGGATAGTGGGCACATGGTTAAGCTACTATGCAATGCAAGCTGGTAAAAATTTTGTAGTAATTAATGAAAGTAGTATACCTGCAGCATCTAAAGTAGCAAGTGGTGTGATTAATCCAGTTACAGGAAGACGCATCGTACAAACCTGGATGATTGAAACCTTTCTACCCTTTGCACTAAAAGCATATAGCGAATTAGGTACTAAAATCAATAAAGTAATTATTAAAGAAGCGCCTGTAGTATTGATACACCCTTCTTTACAAATGCAAGAAAGTTTTAACTACCGTTTAGAACACGAGAATGTATACTTACAAAAAAATAATAAAGCCGATTTCGAAGCATTCATGCACACACCATTTGGAACAGGACAAATCAATCAAAGTGTCTGGATAGATCTAAACACAATGATAGAAGGATGGGCAGAAAAATTGATAACAAATAAGCAATACATTGAAGCGAAATTCAATATTATCGATTTAAAAATCACCAATGAAGGAATTGAATGGAAAGGTATCAAAGCAAAACGCATCTTGTTCAGCGATGGTTTAAGTAGTATGCAAAATCCCTTTTTTAAAGCACTACCTTTTGCACCGAATAAAGGTGAAGCATTGATCGTTGAAATTAAAGACCTACCAAATCAAGCTATCTATAAACATAATTTATCTATCGTGCCTTGGAAGAATCAACTATTTTGGGTCGGATCAAATTATGAATGGAATTATAATGACACAATACCAAGTCCTACTTTTAGAACAAAAATGGAAACTGCATTAAACCAACTTTTAAAAGTACCTTTTACAATTGTAGACCATCTGGTTGGTATCCGTCCTGCAAATCAAGAGCGCAGACCCTTTGTAGGATTGCATCCCACATATTCATGCATTGGAATTTGTAATGGCATGGGTACCAAAGGCTGTTCCCTTGCGCCCTATTTTGCACATGCCTTAATCACACACTGCGAAAATGGCACGCCCATACACCCAGAAGCAAGTTTGGAAAGATTTAATCTCATTCTAAAAAATCAGAAATGATTGAAACTTCAAAGTCTAATAAATTATCTTTATATCAAAGCAAAATCTATGTCAGCTCCAACCAATCGTTATTATAATATCCCAATTGCCTACAGGAAAATGGAAAACCTACATATTGTTTTTTGGATATTCAAAGATATTGGCTGGTGTATGAACTTTAAATGGCTCGGCATTTTAATGATTATGCCAACGATGTTTATTTCTATTGTCATTGCATGGAGAACAAGAAAAATTGTTTCGGAACTTTGTCATAACCTAGCTATCACTGTTTGGATTTCTGCTAACTCATTTTGGATGTGTACAGAATTTTTTGGCATTGACCATATAGCAATTGGTTTTGGTTTAGACGTAAAACATTTGGCCATGATCCCTTTTATCATTGGTGTATTTATCTTAGGCTACTATTATATCTGGTACAAACCAAGACATAAAGAAGATCCACTAACCCTATAGGTATTTCTTTAGTCGGTAGGATTGAATAAAAGTAACCAAGCCTAAAATCGAAATGGATAAAAACGCCCATCTTAGTCCAAGTGCTCCAGACAAAAATCCAACAATTGGCGGACCAATTAAAAATCCGAAGAAACCAATTGAAGATACAGAGGCCAAAGCAATACTAGCTTGTCCTGGCTCAGCAGACTTTCCCACACTACCATAAATTGTTGGTATCACAGAGGATACACCAAATCCCACGAACATAAATCCTATAGTACTCGTAAAGATAGATGGGTAAATAATAGCAATGACTAATCCAATTGTAACCAATAAACCACTTAACATCAATTGTTTTCTTGGGCCCCAATAATTAATTAGTGCATCTGCAAACATCCTGCCAGTAGTCATACAAGCCATAAAACTAATATATCCAATCGTTCTTTGGCTTTCTGAAACTTTAACTACAGTTTGGTAAAATACTCCACTCCAATCAAACATCATTCCTTCACAAATCATATTACTTAAAGCGATCAATCCAAATTGAAACATTAAAGGTGTTGGTTTAGTCCACATTTTTTTAAGTGATTGCTTATTCGATGCACTATGTAAAAGATGCTTATGGGTTGTGATCAGAAAAAAATAACCTATACTAAGGATCACCACAAACTGCATCAACGGTGACATGGAATTTGAAATAAAATAACTACCTACCAAGCCACCAACAAAACCAGCCAAACTCCAAAATCCATGAAAAGTAGAGATGATACTTTTCTCAAATAATTTAGCCAATTCAACGGCCTGAGTATTGACTGACACATTGAATAGATTACCAATCATTCCAAAAACAAATAAGGCAATCGCAAGGTGCCAAACAACAGTCTCAGCAGCCCATCCAATATTGACTAAGGCTAATGGATATAAAATAGAAGCAATTTTAAGCATTTTATTACTGCCATGCCTAGCAGTTAAACTTCCAGATATAGGAATACCTAAAAAAGAACCCAATGGTAAAAATAAAAGCATAGCCCCAAACTGAGCATCAGATAATCCAAGTGCCAATTTGATATCCGGAATTCTACTCGCCCAACTCGCAAAACAGATTCCAGTATAGAAAAAATAACCCGATAAAATAATACGCCTGTACTGTTTAGATATACTTGTTTCACTCATGGCTCAAAGATCGGTATTTTATAGGATTTGGGCTATATTTGCAGA
>CAZBJP010000144.1:0-3400 GCA_964492205.1 uncultured Sediminibacterium sp. | reverse complement strand
TATAGGGGCTATACATATATCCTATTGCAGAATCATCGGGGTTTGCTTTAACCGCCCTTGAAATGCTTCCGCCCGCTCTCAAAGACCATCCTAGACCTACTTCAGAAGCAACCTCATCCACTCTAATTCCTCCTGTATAATAATTCAACTTAATTGGTATATCAAATCCATATTCTTTAAAATTATATAATGGTATAGAAACATCAATTAACCCTGTATTCAAGGACACAGGGTGGTCTATATACTTATTAAATAATTGTGCACTTGGATCAGGAGGAAAAATTTTTGGTGTATAATCTGTAGTTTGCGCCCAAATTAAGTTTGATTTAATCAACATTAATAGTAGCAATTGTAAAAATTTTCTTTTCATATTTTTTTAATTTTTTTTAATTTTAATTTTCTGACGCTTGTCACTCTGAAAGTTTGTATTGATAATTACACTTGTTATAATAATCACCTAAATCGATAGGGATGCATAACGTGGTGATACTAAATTATTGTAAAATGTATCCCCAACTCTCTCGCACGAATCCTTACACGTGGTGCTACATTTTAAAATTTTGAATCCAATTACTCTTTTCTCGTTTTTTTAATCACTTTAATTCCTTCGCTCTTTACATTCGTCTTAATATTGACCACATAAATACCCTCGGGATACCTACTCATATCAATCGGCACCGTGCGACTACTAATGGTAAATTGCTGCAACGTCCTTCCTGCAATATCCACCACAGTAGCAGTCCCTGTTTGGTACTCGTACCCTATAATGATATTGGTAAACGTACTTACAGGATTAGGTATCGCCTCAATTGAAGACTGAACTTCCAATGGAACCAATTGGTCTTTGAGCTTCACTACCCAAAAATCATTACTCCCTAAAGTCGTACTCTTATCTCCTGACGAACTCGCATTCGAGGTTCCGGCTAACAAATAACCACCATCACGGGTACTAATCAGTTTGCGCAAAATGTCCTCACCTCCACTGCCTACTATTTTCTCCCAAACAGCTTCGCCTTGAGCAGTCACTTTCAACGCGATATAATCATTGATGCCATTGGCCTCTTTCTGCGCTACGCCTTTGGCGGAACTAGCACGCTCACTTTGGGCATACCCGCCCACCAAAAAACTATGATCGGTATTCTCAACCAAAGAGGTCAAAATATCCACCTTGCCGTAATTGTAGGTTTCACTCCAAACCACACCGCCTTTGGCATCCAAACGCAACAACCAAAAATCAGAACCCGATTGCACACTACCGCCTTTAGTAGTCAGAGCACCTGGACTATTCGTATTTCCTCCCACAATGTAGCCCTCGTCGGCTGTTTGGTGAATCACATACAACTGGTTATCTCCCGTACCACCATAAGCATGCTGCCATTCAATAGCACCCATAGCATCGGTTTTTAGAATCCAATAATCACCAATACCAATACTGGCTTCGGTCTTATCTCCCGACTGTGGCGAGTTGGAATACCCTCCCAAAATATAGCCGCCATCTTTGGTCTGTTCCACACTGCGCAACACATCACTGTACAAACCACCATAGGTTTTTTGCCACACTACAGTGCCTGTAGCATCCAGTTTGACAATCCAATAATCCATATTCCCACGACTAGCATCTGATTTTGCCGTCAAATCCACCTTGGCAGTACTACTAAGCACGCCAAGACCCGAACTCGGTGCTGGAACCACCTTACCCGAACTCGATGAACCGCCCAACAAATAGCCGCCATCTCGGGTAGGAAGTACCGTCAACAAATCCTCTTGACCGCTTCCTCCTATCGTTTGTTGCCATTGTTCTTGACCTTTGGCATCCAATTTCACTACCCAAAAATCCGACAAGCCCTTACTATCCGACTGCTTATCCATACCCTTATTCGAACTAGAAGTACCCGCTAGTATAAAACCACCGTCCTGAGTTCCTTTGATACTTTGCAACAAGTCAAAGCCACTTCCACCCAAGCTTTTTTGCCAATCCAACTGGCCGCTGGCATCCATTTTCCAAACCCAATAATCCAAATCGCCCTTATTCCCAGCGGTTTTAGTTCCTGTTTTTCCAGACAGCGAACTCCCTGCCAATATGAATCCATTATCGGCAGTGGGTTGAGCATCAAATAAATAATCAGCATTTTTTCCTCCATAAGATTTTTCCCAGAGGATGTCTTGCCCCTGCATGAAAAGTGTCGCAAAAAGCAAAAGATAGAAGTAGTTGTTCTTCATAATAAATAATGATTTTGGTTGTACTATTTATATATGAAATGAGATCGTACTTACCTAGTAAAACAAAGCCCAGGCGATTCAATTCGGGGGAAGAATTCAATCCAATTAACCTCCCTTAAGACAATGCCCTAACGAAGAAAAAAGTAAGCAGAGCAATTTTGAAATTATTTATAGATAAATTTTACGGTTTTTTAAAGATTTTTTTACGGTTTTTTCCTTAATGAAATATGATAACCAAAAGATTTAAAATCGAGAACAATTAAATTCTAACATCCCAAGACTTAAAAAAAGCAAAAATCAAAAACAAGGAAAAATGTTGTTTAAAATTTCACCACTTTTTAATCCAAAAACGTCTCGAAACACATCGTTTTTAGGTTGTATTTTAAAAATTATTCGTTATATTATTTTTTATTATTTAGAATATTAAAAAATAATAGTTCAAAAAAACTTAATTAAGTCGTAACTCCAGTATTCCGTTTTTTTTTAAGAAAAGTGAATGGATTACTAAAATCCTTGAGAAATAATTGCATTCGTTTACCAACTATTAGGTATTTCTAATGATTTGTATTTTAACTACTTTATTAATTCATTAGATTTTTATAATTATTTTTCTTTACATATTCTTTTCGGTTTCTTTGTTATTTCTTTGTAAAAAGAATCACTTGTTTTAATACATAGAAGAAAGAAAGAAAGAAAATAAATACTATTAGTTCTATCTAATGGTTTTTGTATTTTTTAATTAATGGTAATAGTATTTTTTCTTTCGAAATTCTTTTTTTCGATTGTTTGTGTTTTATGCTTTTTAATTCCCGAGAGCTTTTTAAGTTTTTTTCTTTTCAATTCATTACAAATAAACTATTCGAATTTGTTTTTAATATAACAACAATTATTATATTTAATTTATACGATTTGGTATTCTTAATTATTTTATGAATTGCTGGGGGCATCGATTTAGTATTATCTTACATACAGCAAACCTCTTTTTTTTCTTTAAGAGTTCTTTGATGTTTTATTTTAGGTTATTGTAATGGTTTTGCAATAGTTGAAATAAACAATAACTAACTAAAAAAACAGCTTTGTTTACTTCATAGTACTTGTAAAAAACAATTACGTTTTCTTCAATGTCATATCGAAAGAAAATGTCTTTAATTCTTTTTAAAGAACGATATAGATTTTTATT
>CAZBJP010000143.1:1875-3417 GCA_964492205.1 uncultured Sediminibacterium sp. | reverse complement strand
TATACAAGTAGAATTACAAAATTGATCAATACTGGATTCAAGAATGTGGTACCTATTTTAGACAATGTGGAAGAACTTCAATTTTATAAGCGTAACGCAAAGCAACCTTTCAAAGTGGGTATTCGTGTAGCAGCAGAAGAAGAGCCAAGTTTTCCATTCTACACATCACGTTTAGGCATCCGAGCAAAAGATATTTTAGAATTCTATGTTGACGAGATCGAAGGATATGAGGATAAGTTCCAATTAAAAATGTTGCATATCTTTTTGAACAAAGGCATTAAAGATGATATCTATTATTGGTCAGAGTTGAATAAGATCATCAACTTATATTGTCAATTGAAAAAGATTTGTCCTGAATTAGATTCAATCAATATAGGTGGAGGTTTTCCAATAAAGCATTCTTTAGGTTTTGAATACGATTACCAATTCATGATTAATGAAATTGTATCGAATATAAAAAAGGCTTGTAAAAAAGCGAAGGTGCCGATGCCAAATATTTATACAGAATTTGGAAGCTATACTGTAGGAGAAAGTATGGCACATATTTACAAAGTATTGGCAGAGAAAAAGCAAAATGATAGAGAGTGTTGGTACATGATTGATTCCTCTTTTATTACAACACTTCCAGATACATGGGGCATTGGAGAAAAATTCTTGATGTTGCCTGTAAATAAATGGGAAAATGATTATCAAAGGGTGGTATTAGGTGGAATAACATGTGATAGTCACGACTATTATGATTCTGAAGAACATATTAACGAAGTGTTTTTGCCGAAGTTGAAAGATGATACAATGGAAGATAAAGAAGAAGTAAATAAAGAACCTTTATATGTAGGTTTTTTTCATACAGGTGCATATCAGGATCAAATTAGTGGGTATGGAGGGATAAAGCACTGTTTGATTCCTTCACCTAAACATGTTATTGTTGAGATGGATGAAAAGACGGGTAAATTGGTAGATTGGGTGTATGCTAAAGAACAATCTGCCCAATCTATGTTAAAAATATTGGGCTATTTGAGGTAAAATGTTCCTATTTTGCAAAATTGTACGCCATTATGACCTGTTATCGAATTGTTAATTGTCATAATGTCTTGAAAACAAATTTGTGAGTGATTTTTAAAATACCTAATTTTGAGTCAAATAGTAGAAGATATGTACCCTGCAGAGATCGTATTACCAATGAAAGCCGAATTAGTAGATAATGGATTCACAGATCTAACAACTGCTGCTGAAGTTGAACAAGTGGTAAATTCCAATGGTACAACAATGGTTGTGATTAATTCGGTTTGTGGTTGTGCTGCTGGTGCTTGTAGACCAGGTGTATTGATGGCAGTAGCAAACGCAACAAAAAAACCAGATCATATCACTACAGCATTTGCAGGATTCGATATTGAGGCTGTCAATCAAGTAAGAGCAATGCACTTACCATACCCTCCATCTTCACCAGCCATTGCTTTATTTAAAGATGGTAAATTGGTGAGTATGGTAGAAAGACATCAGATTGAAGGAAGCCCTGCTCAAGTGATCGCACAACACTTAATT
>CAZBJP010000143.1:0-1865 GCA_964492205.1 uncultured Sediminibacterium sp. | reverse complement strand
GTTTTTAGATGGGTTAGTAATTACGGCCGCACTTTCTAGTGTGGCCATTTTTTTGATTAATTATCACTTACTTTGCAGTAATTAAATTTCACTATGTATCCTAACTTATATTATCTCATAAAAGACCTTTTTGGTGTTGAACTTAATGCCTTTAAATTGATTAATTCTTTTGGATTTTTCGTAGCACTTGCTTTTGTCGCTTCTGGTTATGTTTTATTCTTAGAATTAAAACGTAAATCTGCATTAGGTGAATTTAATTATACCGAAGAAAAAGAAATAGTTGGGGCGCCAGCGTCTACTGGTGAATTACTAAGTGCTGGGATTTTTGGTTTTTTATTTGGTTATAAATTAATTGGTGCTTTTGTTATAGAAGATGCGCTCAACAATACACAAGCATTTATTTTATCCCTTCAAGGAAGTATGGGGGCAGGTATTTTAGTTGCCGCTATCATGGTCTATTTAAAATGGAAGGAAAAAGATAAAGTGAAATTAGCTAAGCCTGAAACCCGCATAGTACAAGTGTGGCCGCATGATAGAGTGGGTGATATTGTTTTACAAGCTGCGCTTTGGGGATTTTTAGGGGCAAAGATTTTTCATAATTTAGAGAACCTAGAGGAATTTAGTAGGGACCCAATTGGTGCATTGATTTCTTTTAGCGGATTGACCTTTTTTGGCGGTTTGATTGTGGCAACTATTGCAATCATCATATACCTAAAAAAATTAAAAATTTCAGTCATCCATTTTGCTGATGCTATGGCACCAACGATGATTTTTGCTTATGCAGCGGGTAGAATTGGTTGTCAAATTAGTGGGGATGGCGATTGGGGTATTGTGAATACGCATCCAAAACCATTTGCATTTATTCCTGATTGGGCATGGGCTTATCAATATCCGAATAATGTAGTAAACGAAGGGGTGGCGATCCCTGGATGTGTTGGGGCTTATTGTAATCAATTACCTTTGCCAGTGTATCCCACTGCTTTGTATGAGATCATCAGCATGTTTATTTTATTCTCAATTATGTGGAGTTTTAGAAAGAAAATTACGCAAGCTGGTATACTTACAGGCATCTATCTAATTTTTGTTGGAGGGGAGCGGTTCTTAATTGAAAAAATCAGGGTGAATAATAAATACATGTCATTGCCTTTTCAACCCACACAGGCTGAATTGATTTCAGTCATTTTGATATTGGTTGGCGTCTTATTTTTAATTAAATCTAAAACTTGGTTCCCTAAACATAAATAACATTTAAACACTTATTATGCCATCATTTGATATCGCAAGTTCAGTAGACGTTCAAACATTAGACAATGCAGTGAATGTGGTGAAAAAAGAAATCACTAACCGTTTTGATTTTAAAGGAATACATGTAGTAATTGACTTAAATAAAAAAGACTACATGATTAAATTAGAGTCAGATTCTGAAATGAAATTACAGCAGATTGTAGACGTCCTTTTAAGTAGATCAATCAAACAAGGGATTGACGCCAATGCATTCGATTTGTCAAAAGAACCTCATCCAAGTGGTAAAATCTTTAAGCAAGACATTCCTGTAAGAAACGGCCTGAAGCAAGAAGATGCAAAAAAGATCTCTAAGTTCATCAAAGACAAGGGTTTGAAGGTACAAACGGCTATCATGGACGATATTATTAGGGTTACTGGCAAAAAAATCGATGATTTACAGGAAGTTATAGCAGCTTGTAGGACCGAGAATTTTGGGGTGCCTTTGCAATATATTAATATGAAGTCCTAAATAAGGGTGTTCATTGCCCAAAAATTTGGCAAAAATGCTATTTTAACCTACCTTTGCCACCTATTTTATAATTGTCACGGCAAAAACCGTGCAGCCTTAAAAATCATATTAT
>CAZBJP010000142.1:0-3445 GCA_964492205.1 uncultured Sediminibacterium sp. | reverse complement strand
GCGCCTAATCCTGCAGCCATCTTAGCAGCTTGTGTTCCTACAATTCCACCACCAATTACTAAAACCTCAGCTGGCTTCACACCAGGAACACCACCTAATAGTTTTCCTTTGCCGCCAAATGGTTTACCTAAATAATAAGCACCTACATTCACTGCCATTCTTCCTGCAACTTCAGACATAGGCACCAATAAAGGCAATGAGCCATCAGGTAATTCTACTGTTTCGTATGCGATACAAACAGCATGTGTTTTCATCATCGCTTCAGTTAGTTCTTTAGAAGCAGCAAAGTGGAAATAAGTAAACAGAATTTGACCAGATTTGATTAAAGGGTATTCTGCAGCCAATGGCTCTTTTACTTTCACAATCATTTCTGCAATCGCATACACTTCGGCAGGTGTATTTAAAATTTTTGCACCTACAGCAACATAGGCTTCGTCAGAAAATCCTGAACCAGCTCCTGCTTTGGTTTCTATATATACAGTGTGACCTTGTCTTGTTAAAGCATCAACTCCTTCGGGAGTTAAACCAACACGGTACTCTTGAATCTTAATTTCTTTAGGAACGCCAATAATCATGGTATTAGTTTTTATTTCTGTACAAATATCATAAATAAGAAAATATTCATAATAAAATTCATATAATCAGTAAAATATACCGTTATATGTCTTATTTGTAATAAAATAGTGTAATTTAGGTACTGAATTATTGTATAAACAGAAATTATTTCTCTATGGCACTTGACGTAATTGACCAATCCATTTTAAGGATCCTGCAAAAAGATGCTTTAGCAAAGCTTAAAGATATCAGTGCTGCCATTAATTTATCCTTAAGCCCAACGCATGATCGTATTAAAAGGTTGGAGCAAGAAGGCTATATATTACAGTACGTTGCTTTGTTGGACAGAAAGAAAATCGACCTTGGTTTAGTGGTGCATTGTCAAGTGACTTTAGATAAACAAACCAGGAGTCATTTTTCTGAATTTGAACAGACCATCGCACAATTCCCAGAAGTGATTGCGTGCAGTTTAGTATCGGGTAATTTTGATTATTATTTAAAATTGGTGACTAAAGACGTAGAAACCTATAATAAATTTTATCAAGAAAAATTAGCAGTCCTACCCATGGTAGCACATATTAGTAGTTTGTTTGTGATGGATGAAATTAAAACTACAACCGCACTTCCTTTATAATGAATCATTTTATTTTTTGATTTTATAGGCCTAAGTCAATCCATTTTTAAAATAGAAAAAGCATGTACGACATCTCTTATTTCAAAGCTAAAGACCAACAAGCAGTTTTTGATTTTATGCAAGCCAATCCATTTGTCACAATTTGTGGCGTGGATCAAAATGGCTTACCTATTGCTGCACAAATTCCAGTATTAATTAAGCAGACGGGAGAAGAAATTGCGATCAGTGGACACTTTATGCGTAAGCAAGATCATACCAATGCTTTTGAAATCAACCCTCATGCTTTAGTGATTTTCTCTGCGCCTTCGGCCTTTGTTAGTGCAAGTTGGTATACAAGTCCTGGACAAGCAAGCACTTGGAATTATCAAACAGTGCATGCCATTGGAAAGATGAAAATGAAAGACGAGCAACACTTGCATGACTTGCTTGTGGCATTGACAGAAAAATTTGAAACAGATCCTGATGCACCATCGCAGGTAAAAAACTTAGATCCAATGTACATGCATCAAAATATGAAAGCTATTGTTTCATTTGAAATTAAAATCACTGCATTAAAGCATGTGTTTAAACTCAGTCAAAATAGAGATGAAGCTTCACATCAAAATATTCAAAATGAATTAAGCAAGGGGGATGCGGCTTGCAAGTATATGGCGGCTGCTATGAAAAAGTAAAAGAGTAGTGAAAGCATTTTTTTAAAATCATTTTATTTTAAGTTATGAATCCAATAAAGAACATCATTTTTGATTTAGGTAATGTATTATATGATATTGATTTTGCTAAGATGTATAGCGCTTTTGATACACTAGGCATCCAAAATTTTGAAAACCACTTTACGTTAAACAAAGCAGACCAGTTATTCTTTGATTTAGAAAAAGGACTTATTAATGAAACTGCCTTCTGCGAAGGCTTTAATACGTTGTACCAACTTGAACTAAGTAAGGCGCAAATTATTAATGCTTGGAATTCATTACTCATTGGATTTAGAAATGGCAGCATGGATTGGGTGAAAGCCAATCATCAACATTATGCTACTTTCTTATACTCCAATACCAACAAGATCCATTATGATTATTTTATTCCTCAGTATACAAGAGAAATTGGTGGAGATTTTGAGTCCCTTTTTAAAAAGCCATATTATTCACATGAAATGGGGATGAGGAAGCCGGATCCGGCCTCTTTTCAATTTATTTTAGATCAAGAAAGCTTGTTAGCCGCCGAGACCTTGTTTATTGACGATAATGAACCAAATGTGATTGCAGCTGCATCGGTGGGATTGCAAGTATTGTATTTACAACCAGGAATGTTCATCGAAGCCGAATTGCCAACATTATTGGGGCGTTAGGTTCAGCAGAAACTGCCTGACTAGATTTAAATTGGCACAAAAGCTAGAAAATTTTACTTAAGTTCCTCAAAGTCAATATAATCGGCTTCTTTTTCGACAGGCTTTGTAGTCATTTTTTGGGCCGATTTTTGCTGATTTTGGCTCGTGAAACCACTATTTGAGCTATTTTGCTGTTGCGCTTCAGTCATTTTACGTTGCATTTCTTCCATGTTGTGACGTACCGTCTTGATCCCTTTACGAACTGGCAATACCACGTCAAATATGACTTTATAGAGTAGGTAGATCAGGAATCCATAAATTAGCAGCTTCATCATAGTGCAAAAATAAGGTCAGATCGAATAAAATTGGGTTAATTCATCCGCTTTTCTTACCTTTGTTCAAGAAATTACAGAGAAATGAAGGGAACGAAGTCGTTCCCTTCTTCTTTTTCAACTATGGAAGTAAACGAACTAAAAGACAAAATTCATTCCTTAATAGAGCCTCTTTTGCAGGAGGATCCAAGCTATTTTTTGGTACACATCAAAGTCAAGCCTGGACATATCATAAGAGTCTATATCGATGGAGATCAAGGGTTGCCTATTAAGCAATGTACTTCTTTTAACAGAAGATTGTATAAGGCTATTGAAGAAGCAGCATGGTTCCCAGAGGGTGATTTTGCTTTAGAAGTTTCCTCACCTGGAGTAGATGAACCGTTGATTTTAAATAGACAATATGTAAAAAATATTGGTCGTAATGTTGAAGTCATTCTGAACGATGAAACGGTCTATTTAGGCACTTTAAAAGAAGTAACAGATAAAGATATTTTAATCGAGTGGACGGCAGGAAAGGGTAAAAAAGCAACCCAAGAAAAAATGCTTATTCCATTTGAAAATATAAAATCAACTATAGTTCAAATTCAATTTTAACAAAACTCA
>CAZBJP010000141.1:0-3551 GCA_964492205.1 uncultured Sediminibacterium sp. | reverse complement strand
ATATGCAGGTTATGTTATTCCTCCATATTATGATTCAATGATTGGTAAATTAATTACCGTGGCACAAACACGTGAGGAAGCAATTAATACGATGTATCGTGCATTGAGTGAATATGTAATTGAAGGAGTAAAGACTACCATTCCATTCCACTTGCAATTGATGCAGAATGAAGATTTTAGGAAAGGTAATTTTACTACTAAGTTCTTGGAAACCTTTAAAATGAAATAAAAGAAGGGGCTCTTTTACGGGGCCCTTTCTTTTATTTGGGGGGAAGCAATATACATCAAACAGCCCCTTTTATGGGGGCTGTTTGAAAAAATCATATGAGGCGTATTGAAAGAACTCCTACATTTTTTAGGAGTTCTTTCGTAGCACTATCTCAAGAATAACAATTCTCTGTATTTAGGAAGTGTCCATAATTCATCGTCTACCAATTGCTCTAATTTGTCGACATGGTATCGGATCTTATCAAAGTATTGAGCCTTTACTTTGGCTTCATAAGCGATTGCCTTTTCTCTAGTATCCTCAATATTATTAGCTACCTTTCTTGCTTCTACCATTTCGTACACATTGTCATATACTTGTTGAATATGTGTACTAACATCTTTTAATAAAGTCAATTGTCCTTTGTATAATTTTTCTGGTAGCGCAGCTTCGCGAAGTAAACTTACATTTTTAAGTAATTCATTTTGGTATTTAATAGATGCAGGGATGATATGGTTTGTTGCTAAATCGCCCATTACGCGCGCTTCTATTTGTACTTTCTTAATATATTTTTCTAATTCAATCTCATGACGTGCTTCTAATTCACTATGTGTATATATGCCATTGTCTTTAAATAATTTTTTCGATTTGTCGGTAACCATAGCATCTAAAGCAACAGGTGTTGTCTTTAAATTTGGTAAACCTCTTTTTTCTGCTTCTTTGTGCCAAGCCTCGCTGTAGCCATCTCCTTCAAACAAAATCTTCTTGCTTGAAACAATATATTTTTGAATTACATGCATGATTGCAATCTCTTTCTTTTCGCCTTTTTCAATTAAAGCATCCACTTCTACAGCAAATTTATTTAAAGTGTCAGCAACAATTGTATTTAAAACAGTCATTGGATGTCCGCAGTTAGCGGTAGAACCAACAGCGCGGAATTCAAATTTATTACCTGTAAATGCAAATGGAGAAGTTCTGTTACGATCGGTATTATCAATCATTAATTCAGGGATGCTTCTGTGTAAGTCTAATTTTAAGATCGCTTCGTCTTGCTCGTCAAACTTATTGCCAACTCTGCTTTCTACATCATTCAAAACTTTGGTTAAGTAATCACCAATAAATACAGAGATGATTGCAGGAGGCGCTTCGTTTGCGCCTAAGCGGAAGTCGTTTGTTGCTGAAGCAATAGATGCTCTTAAAATATCTGCGTAATCATGCACTGCTTTGATGGTGTTCACAAAGAAAGTCAAGAACATCAGGTTCGTCTTAGGTGTTTTACCAGGTGCCAATAAGTTAACACCTGTGTCAGTTGCTAAGCTCCAGTTATTGTGCTTACCACTACCGTTGATGCCTGCAAATGGTTTCTCGTGTAGTAAAACTACTAGACGGTGCCTTTTCGCAACGCGCGTCATTACATCCATTAATAGAATGTTATGATCTACTGCAATATTTACTTCTTCATAAATAGGTGCACACTCAAACTGAGCAGGTGCTACTTCATTGTGTCTTGTTCTTAATGGAATTCCTAATTTATAGGATTCATTTTCAAAGTCACGCATAAAGGCGTAAACTCTTTCTGGAATAGATCCAAAATAATGATCTTCTAATTGTTGTCCTTTTGCTGGGGTGAAACCAAATACAGTTCTACCACATTGAACTAAGTCAGGTCTTGCATTCACTAATGCTTCGTCTATCACAAAATATTCTTGCTCCCATCCTAATGTAGGGATTACTTTATTAATGTTTTTATCAAAGTAATTGCAAACAGTTACAGCGGCTTTGTTAACTGCATCTACAGCTTTCATCAATGGCGCTTTATAATCTAAAGATTCACCAGTGTATGCGATGAAGATGGTAGGAATGCATAAAGTTTTTCCGTTTCCAATCTCAATAATGAATGGGGGGGAAGATGGATCCCAAGCAGTATAGCCTCTTGCTTCAAATGTAGCTCTCAATCCTCCGTTAGGGAAGGAAGATGCATCAGGTTCTTGTTGTATTAAAGTAGCACCGTCAAATTCTTCAATTGCTGTGCCATCGCCTTTTAAAGTAAAAAAAGAGTCATGCTTTTCAGCAGTGGCACCTGTCAAAGGTTGGAACCAGTGAGTATAGTGGGTTACGCCTTTACTCTCTGCCCAAGCACGCATGCCTGAAGCAATTTGACCAGCCACAGTGCGATCAATTTTTTTACCGCCCTTGATACTTGTTACTAAGCTTTTATAAGCTTCATCACTTAAATATTCTCTTGCTGTTTTAATGGTGAATACGTTCTCTCCAAAAACGCCAGTAATTTTTGCGCTTTTGATATCTGGTGATTCAGGTTTAAAATGGCTCACATGGTTGACTGCATCGGTTCTTAATGACATATATTATTTATTTAAATATAAATTATTGATTCAAAGATATCCTCTTTTCTTAATTTATTTGATCCATAATACTCATAATTTCATAAAATGTGCATAAAATATATATATTATAAAACAATATAATGTATTATTAGTATGCAATCTATTGATAATCACAATCATCCATTTTTTAACTACTAACAAGAAACTTCTTTAATGTTGGTAAATCCATAATTAGTTAAGTCTGTCGTTTTGTAACTTCGCCACATCAATTCAAGTATAAGCCTAAATCATGGAAATAACTGTTAAAACAGCCCAACAATTAAGATTAACCGAAGCAGAATTTCAAAGTATTAAAGAAAAACTAGGTCGTACACCCAATTTTACAGAGTTGTGTGCTTTCAGTGGAATGTGGAGTGAGCATTGTAGCTATAAGAATTCAATTAAATGGTTAAAGACTTTACCTCGTGATGGAGGTAGAATGTTAGTTGCTGCAGGTGAAGAGAATGCTGGTTTGATGGATATTGGCAATGATTATGGTGTGGTTTTTAAAATTGAAAGTCATAACCACCCAAGTGCATTGGAACCCTTCCAAGGTGCTGCAACAGGAGTGGGAGGAATTCAAAGAGATATTTTTACCATGGGCGCACGTCCAATTGCCTCATTAAACAGTTTACGTTTTGGAAATTTAGAGGATACAAAAACAAAAAGATTGTTGGCTGGCGTAGTGCATGGGATTGGCCATTATGGAAACTGTTTTGGTGTGCCGACTGTGGGTGGTGAATTGTATTTTGAAGATTGTTATCATACTAATCCTCTTGTCAATGCCATGAGTGTGGGGATTGTAAAGGCAGGAAAAACAGTAAGTGCAATTGCCTTGGGAAAAGGTAATCCAGTTTTTTTTGTAGGTAGTGCAACAGGAAAAGATGGCATTGGCGGTGCAAGTTTTGCTTCTGCAGAAATTACAGCAGATAGTGTAGAGGAATTGCCAGCAGTTCAAGTGG
>CAZBJP010000140.1:0-3667 GCA_964492205.1 uncultured Sediminibacterium sp. | reverse complement strand
CTATCGCAATCGACCACTCTGCCATCTCTCCGCGGCAAATGTAGGAAGGGAAAAGCAATTTTGCAAAAAAATGGGCAATTTATTCATGAATTCAATAGTTCTAATTTATTGACTACCATGTATCTTTACAAAAAAGGATTAAGTGAGAGAATTAGCTGCGTTAAATCAATTTTTCTGGAAATATCGGTTTCGTTTCTTTGCTGGAATGCTATTGGTGATCGCTACCAACTACTTGGCCGTTTTAGCACCACAAATAACTGGTTATGTGGTGGGATTGGTGCAGGCAAAACTACCTGGTGGGAAGCCCTTCACTGGAGTACAAAATGATCTTTTAATCCGAGCAATTGCAGAGATAAGTAACAATTATAATTTCAGTTTTGGGTGGTTAATCACTTTCTGTAGTATCACCATTCTTGTCTTAGCTATTTTAAGAGGTGTATTCATGTTTTTTATGCGTCAGACGATTATTGTTATGAGTAGGCATATAGAATATGATCAAAAAAATCAAGTGTATGCACATTATCAAGCTTTAGATACTGAGTTTTATAAAACCCATAGTACAGGAGATTTAATGAGTCGTATTACAGAAGATGTAAGTAGGGTAAGGATGTACACCGGGCCCTCTTTAATGTATCTAATTAACCTCGTTTCTTTAATTGGATTTTGTTTGTACAATATGTTCTCAAAAGATGTACGCCTTAGTTTATATGTACTTTCTCCTTTACCAATTTTAGCTATTACTATTTATTTTGTGAATAGTATCATTAACAAAAAAAGTGAAGCAATACAAGGACAACTGTCTGATTTAACGACCAATGCACAAGAATCTTATTCAGGTATTAGGGTGATTAAATCTTTTGTACAAGAAAAAGCGATGTTGGGTTTCTTTAAAACTAATAGTGAGTTGTACCGTAAGAGTGCAGTAAGCTTGGCTAAAGTAGAAGCTTTTTATACCCCCACTATGGCATTGATGATTGGATTGAGCACTTTATTAACCATCTATTTAGGCGGTTTACAAGCCATTAAAGATCCAAGTCAGATAAGTACTATTGTTGAATTTGTTTTTTATATTAACATGCTTACTTTTCCAGTGAGTGCCATTGGGTGGACCGCAAGTATGATTCAGAGAGCAGCTGCTTCGCAAAAAAGATTAAATGAGTTTTTATCTATTGAGTCTAAAATACAAAATAAAGACACAAAAAAAATCGATAAAATAATTGGCGACATACAATTCAATAAGGTTGATTTTACCTATCCTCATTCAGGTATTAAGGCTTTAAATGATTTTACATTAAACATTAAAGCTGGTCAAAAGGTATTGATACTTGGTAAAACTGGTTCAGGGAAATCAACTATTGCACAATTACTAAATAGAATGTACCATGTTGACAATGGGTCAATATCCATTGATGGCATACCCATAGAAACTATCGATTTTATTAGTTTAAGAAAAAGGATCGGTTTTGTACAACAAGATGTTTTCTTATTTAGTGATACGGTTAAAAATAATATTCAATTTGGTGTTGACTCCACCGATGATGAAATAGAAGCTGCAGCTAAATCGGCTCATATTTTAAAAGAACTTAAACAATTACCAGAAGGTTTGTCTACATTAGTGGGAGAACGCGGTACAACTTTAAGTGGTGGACAAAAACAAAGAATTTCGATTGCAAGGGCATTAATAAAAAATCCAGATTTATATATTTTTGATGATTGCTTAAGTGCAGTAGATGCAAATACAGAAAAAACAATTTTAACTAATCTTAGTCAAAAAATGCAGGATAAAACTGCCTTGTTTATTACACACCGTATTTTTTTCAATTTTCATTTTGATTTAATTATTTATTTACAAGACGGACATATCGCTGAATCTGGTACACACGAAAGTTTGTTAGCAAAACAGGGTTTATATGCCGAATTATATCATACTCAGCTGAGCCAAAATCAACAATAGTATAGCTTAGCTATGTTTTTACTTAATCTCATTTAAAATTTTAAATTTTCATAAACATTTTATATTTTAGCCATAGATTTATTAAATAAAAATTGATATTGTGGAATACGAAAACAACGACAAAAAAATTGAGAGTGTATTTAGTTCTAAAATTCGTGCTGGGAAAAGAAGGACTTATTTCTTTGATGTAAGAGCGACTAAGGCGAATGATTATTTTTTAACCATTACGGAAAGTAGAAAAAGATTTGATGACAATGGATACGATCGTCATAAGATCTTTTTATATAAAGAAGATTTTAATAAATTTTTGAAGGCATTGACTGATTCTTTGGATTATGTTAAAACCGAATTGATGCCTGATTTTGATTTTGATGCATTCAATCACGAATATGACCCTGCTCTTGCAGCTGATGAAAACGGACCTATTTCGGCACCAACAGCGCCTAGAATTGCATCTACTGAAGAAGTGAATCCTCCTGTTTTTGAAGCACCTGCAACTCCTGTTAAAACAGTTGCAAACGAAACAACTTCAGATACGCCTGCATCTAGTGAAGATAATTTAAGTACAGAGGAAGTAGATAAGTGGTAATTGATTTGCTTATAAATCTTTTAACATCCAGATACTGCAACCATCATGACCAGAATTGCCTAACGATTTGGGCAATCGCTTGTATCCAAGTTTTTCATACATCGTAACTGCATTAGATAACTCAGGCATGGTTTCAAGATAAACTTTTTCATATCCAGCCTGTTTTGCCCAAGACATTGCTTTAAGCATTAATGCTTTTCCTAATCCTGTTCCTCTTGCAGTTGGTGCTAAATAAAGTTTCACTAATTCACAGGTTTTTTCAGGTAAACCTGTCGTTGGAAAAATGCCGCAACCACCTAAAATTTCATTGTCTTTCTCAGCTACATAATACACTGAGCCAGGTGTTTCGAACAATTGAAATAGTTGATCCGTTGTTGGGTCATAATAGACAGTACCTGGCTTATTTGCACCAAACTCAGTTAATGCGGCTCGTATCACAGCTGCTAGGGCAACATTATCTTTAGGCTCAATGAGTCTTATGCTTTCCATAATTTATATTGATTGATCAATCCATTAGTTGAACTATCATGACTTGAAACAGGGTTGCTATCATTTAATTCAGGTAGAATCTGATTGGCTAACTGCTTACCTAATTCTACGCCCCATTGGTCAAAACTAAAGATATTCCATATAACCCCTTGTGTAAAAATTTTATGTTCGTATAGGGCTATTAAAAAACCTAAAGTATGGGGAGTTATTTTTTCAACTAAGAATGAATTGGTTGGTTTGTTTCCAGCAAAAACTTTGAAGGGAGCTAAGAACTCGATTTCGGCTTCTGATTTTCCTGCAGCTTTTAATTCTTCAATAACTGTTTTTTCTGTTTTACCATTCAATAATGCTTCGGTTTGAGCGAAATAATTACTCAATAATTTATCATGGTGGTCTCCAATTGGATTATGACTTTTTGCAGGTGCAATAAAATCACAAGGAATCACTAAAGTACCTTGATGGATCAATTGATAAAATGCATGTTGGCCATTAGTGCCTGGTTCGCCCCAGATGACTGGACCAGTTGCATAGTTCACCGTAGTTCCATTCCGATCTACATATTTACCATTGCTTTCCATATTTCCTTGTTGGAAATAAGCAGCAAATCGGTGTAAGTATTGATCATAAGGTAGGAT
>CAZBJP010000139.1:0-3713 GCA_964492205.1 uncultured Sediminibacterium sp. | reverse complement strand
TAGGTAGTGACCGCATCATTTGTGATGCGGTTTTTTTATATTTATACTGTGGTGCTATTATTAAAACTATTTATTCAAGCAGGTTTATGGTTGTTCTGTCACGAGATACACCTTAAAAACAAACATCTTTTTAAAACAAAAGGGCCATTATTAATTATTGCAAATCATCCAAATTCTTTTTTAGACGCATTAATTATTGGTTCATATTATAGTAGAAGAGTGTACTTTTTAGCAAGAGGTGATGTGTTTAAAAAACCAATACATCGTTTTTTCTTAGAGTCATTAAATATTATACCTGTATATAGATTAAGAGAAGGAAAAGAATTCTTACATTTAAATGATTATGCATTTAATAAATCAATAGAATTAATAAGCAAAGGATATGCAGTATTGGTTTTTATAGAAGGTATTTGTATAAATAGCCATGAATTACAACCCTTTAAAAAGGGTACGGCAAGAATACTTGAAGGTGTTCAGAAATTAAACGTGCATCCAAAAATTCATATAGCGGGAATTGCGTTTAATCAGTTAAGGGGAATTGGTAAACATGTAAACCTAATAGTGACTGAAATGAAAAATAGCCCTATTATTTTTAATAGCAAAGACAGGGTTATATTTAATCAAATTGTTTTTAAACAATTACAAGAAAATATTATTATTCCCAAAACAACTACACATTATAATAAACAAAATGCTTTTTATTCACTGCACCTTCCATATTATACAATGGTTAAAAATTGGGTGAATAAAAAAACAAAGCATACTGTTTTTTATGATTCGATTTTATTTTCAACCCTTTTGTTTACCTATCCCTTATACTTATTATTTATCTATTTTTTATTAACCCTATTTAATATTAATCCTTCTATCATATTATTTGTCTTGATCCTGTTTCCTGTTATGGGAAAAAGGGTTCTTAAATAAAATGTAGAATTATAAAAAACAAAAATGAAAACATTAAGAAAATTAGATAAAAGAAAAAAAATCGCCTTGATCGCTCATGATAATAAGAAAAAGGATTTAATAGAGTGGGCAGTACACAATAAAATTGTTTTATCAAAACATAGCCTAGTAGCAACAGGTACAACAGGAAGGTTAATCGAAGAAGCATTAGACCAGCCGGTTGTAAAACTTTTAAGCGGACCACTTGGTGGAGATCAACAAATTGGTGCCATGATTGCAACAGGAGACATAGATATGGTCTTTTTCTTTTTTGATCCAATGGAGGCACAACCACACGATAGTGATGTGAAAGCCTTATTAAGATTAGCTGTAGCCTGGAATCTTCCTATGGCCTGCGACAGAACAACGGCGGATTTTTTAGTCACCTCGCCCTTTATGCAAGGCGCATACGAATATGAACTTCCCAACTACACACAATATTTAAACAGAAAAGTATAATACCTCATTCATTCCATAAAAACAAACCAACATGGCAAATCAAAAAAGGACAATTGTATTGTGCGCTTTATTATTGGGCTTAAGCGCCAACAATTTCGCACAACAACTTACGGGCTTTAAAAATATCGAAGCACAAAAAAAACTTGAAACAAATTTTGATAGTAAATTAAGTGCAAAACGACTGGGCGAAAATATTAAACTAATGTCTTCTGTTCCACATCATATTGGTTCTGTTGGTGGAAAATTTGTAGCAGAAGAAATTGCAAAACAATTTAAAACAGCAGGTTGGGATACTAAAATTGTAACCTATCAATTATTATTTCCTACACCTATTACTCGCGTGTTGGAAATGAAGGGAGCAACAAATTTTAAAGCATTATTAAAAGAGCCTGCATTAAAAGAAGATGCGACCTCAGCACAGGCAGATCAACTACCCACCTATAACTGTTGGAGCGCGGATGGTGATGTGAATGCTGAATTGGTTTTTGTTAATTATGGTTTACCAGAAGACTACGAAACCCTTGCAAAATATGGCATTGATGTAAAAGGAAAGATTGTAATTGCAAAATATGGTAGAAGTTGGAGGGGCATTAAACCAAAAGTTGCTCAAGAACACGGCGCAATAGGTTGTTTAATTTATTCCGACCCCCAAGACGATGGCTATGGTGCTGGTGATGTATATCCAGCCGGACCTTTTAAAAACGAATATGGTGTTCAAAGGGGCTCAATTATGGATATGGTTATTTATCCGGGGGATCCTAGTACACCAAATTATGCTTCCGTTGAGGGCGCCCCCAGGGTGGACCATAATCAAGCAGAAAATCTTTTAAAAATTCCGGTTTTACCAATTAGCTATCACGACGCGGCGCCCTTGTTAAAAGACATGGCCGGTCCTGTGGCACCAAAAGCTTGGAGAGGTGGGTTGCCGTTTACCTACCACATTGGACCAAGCAAATCTAAATTACATTTAAAATTAAATTTTGACTGGAAAATTCGTCCCGCATACAATGTAATTGCTACCCTAAAAGGTAGTCAATATCCAGACCAGTGGGTCATCAGAGGTAATCATCATGACGCATGGGTGAATGGAGCTAACGACCCCGTAAGCGGGATGGCTGCTGAATTAGAAGAAGCAATTGCGATAGGCGAGTTGGTTAAGACCGGGTGGAGACCAAAAAGAACCTTGGTTTATTGTGCATGGGATGCAGAAGAGCAAGGTTTAATGGGATCGGTAGAGTGGGTCGAAGATCACGCCTCGGAATTAAAAGCCAAAGCGGTTGCTTATATTAATTCAGACGGAAATGGCAGGGGATTTTTAGGCGCAGAGGGGTCTCATGCTTTTTCAGGTTTAATGACCGACATTAGTAAATCAGTGATAGACCCACAAACGGGTGTAACAATTTTTGATAGGCAAAGGGCGAACAGGGCGATAGAGGCAAGCACAATGAGCGCTAAAAAAGAAATCTTAAATAGTAGTAGTTTTCCATTGGGTGCAATGGGCTCGGGTTCTGATTATTCTTCATTTATTCAACACGTGGGCGTACCATCTTTAAATATTGGCTTTGGGGGAGAAAACGACGGTGGAGAGTACCACTCTATTTATGACTCTTATGACCACTATGCTAAATATAAAGATCCTGGTTTTGCTTATGGTGTTGCATTGGCGCAAACAGCAGGTCGAGCGGCCTTAAGGTTATCCGAAGCAGATGCGCTACCATTTGACTTCACTGACTTACATAAAACAGTGAAGGGATATATTACAGAATTAATGGGAACACTAGATCAAATGCGCGAAAAGACAAAAGTAGAAAACGAATTAGTAAAATCAAAAGCATATGACGTTGCGGCTGATCCAACAGAAGCTTTAAAACTACCAACACAAGTTGCTGAAATTCCTTATTTAGATTTTGCACCCATTTTAAACGCGCTGTCTCGTTTAGAAAAAGTCGCACTACAAGTTGAACAAATTAAGTCAAGTGCTGATGCACAAAAACTAGCCGCGATTAATGCAAAAATTTATACAGCTGAGCAAGCCTTGTTGATGACAACGGGTCTGCCACGCAGACCATGGTACAAGCATAGTCTATATGCTCCTGGCTTTTATACGGGCTATGGTGTAAAAACCATACCAGGAGTACGCGAAGCAATTGAACAAAAAAACTGGGCTGAGACCACGGAGCAAATTAGTGAAGTGTCTGCGGCCATTAACAGACTTTCAAGTTATTTAGAAACACTATAGCGGTTAAATTAAAGAAACTATTTAAGGTTTGCGCTTACCTTTGCGTATGCCTTTTAAACTTCATTCCAACTAC
>CAZBJP010000138.1:2495-3719 GCA_964492205.1 uncultured Sediminibacterium sp. | reverse complement strand
GTAATTAATTGTTCTACTTCCTGACTTGCTAAAGTAGGGGCAGTGGTAATTATTTGTACTTGATTATTAGTTACATCTGGCAAGGCATCCAGCGGTAAATTTTTAATAGAATAACTTCCCCAGGCTATAAGCACAAGGGTAAATAAGAGTATAATGAACTTGTTCTTTATACTAAATTGTATGATTTTGTCTAACATTGAAATATTATAATGAATTAGAAATCAGCAAATAGAATATTTGCCATTATTTGTGAAAAGGTCACAATTTTCTAACCCGAAATTACTCGGGCATCATTATGCTATTTGAGGCGGTTGCCAAATACTTCCGAAGAAATTGGAAGTAAGAATAGATTTGTATTCCGGTACTTTTTTGTCAATTATGGTTTTGACAGCAAAGAAATTATAATGGTGAATAATATTATAAGAAAAACCCTGACATCCGCAACAGTTGCAAACGCATAAAGGCGAACAAGCATCCTTGTTGTGAGTGTGATTGGATTCATTGCTGATAGTCACTTTATTATACGCCATATCCTGCTCCCTATCTGCGCAAGGCATACAGGAAAGTATTACGACGATAATTGACAATATGATGTTTATCATTTTCACAGCAGCAAAAGTAGGTATTTTATTTAATTGTCAATAAAAAATACTTCATTAATTTGCGGGTTAATGCTTTAGATTAATGTAGTGGCTTTAATTCAGCATCAATAAGGACTACAAAGCCCCAATAATATCTAAAAAGTTTTTAGCAGTGTAACAACCTTCTACGTTTTTACTTTCATAAACCATAAAATATTTATAGTTGTCGCCTGATTTTTCAGCCCATTTTTTACCTAAAACATTTTTTGCTTTGCTTTCGTCATTATCTAGGAAATCGCCTTTGGTTTCTACTAAAATGATATTTTGTTTTTGGGTGTATAATATAAAATCGGGGTAATGATTGTTGCTAAATCCGTTTAAGTAAAAACCTTTGTCTTTGGTTACTGAGTTTCTGTGCCAAAACAACACATTTTCTTGAGAAGCAATATCCATTATCAAACGCTGTTCAAAATTATTCATATCACCTTCACGCTCGTAAAGTGATTTGTCAATTTTCGCTCCTTCTTTGGTGTGAATTAGCGTTTCCTTGAACTTGAAAGTTGGTTTCACAATAATTTTATTGGTATCCAACAATCTGCTAAATTCTTCTTTGGCGTGTTGATTTGATAATTCTAAAATCTTG
>CAZBJP010000138.1:0-2485 GCA_964492205.1 uncultured Sediminibacterium sp. | reverse complement strand
TGGCTTTTATTTTGTATACGTAGTTGTATTCATTGTTTACTGCATCAATTATCTCTTCTGTGGAAAACTCGCTAAAGATGCGCTCGATGTATTTTTTGATTTCCTGTTCGGCAATTGGTGTCATATTACCAATTTTACCTACCATAATATTGGCTATGTCTTTGACCTGCTTTTCTTTTGGTTTGGCTACAATGGTATCAATTAATATTTTTTTGGCTTGAAGACTAAATTTAGAAATTACAGCATCTTTTCGAGCTTCATCGTAATCGACTTTTACAATTTCGGCACTAACACTGTTAAAATCTATATCAATATCCTTTGAAGACAATTTGAATGTGCTTAATAGCTGATCTCTATTCAAGAAAACTTCTCCTTGACTTAATTCGTCAAAAACCAATTCACGACTTAAGACATCGGTTTCTAATTTTTTGTAAAACTGTGGTAGCTCGATACTTTCTGCTACTTGATGAAAGTGTTCTACAATTTTGTAACGCTTTGGTTCTTTTCCCATTTCTCTTAAAAGGTATTCGGTACTATCTCCAGTATCTTCTGTTAATCTTATCTCAAAAGCAGCTCCTTGTTCAATTGCTTTTTGTGTAATTTGATTGATTGTAGTATTTGCTACTGATACAAATTCTTTTGCCATAGGATCGAATTCTATTGCATCAATATTGATATTTGTAATGTCATTATCATCA
The DNA here is from genome assembly GCA_964492205.1 of uncultured Sediminibacterium sp. Taxonomy (GTDB): domain Bacteria; phylum Bacteroidota; class Bacteroidia; order Chitinophagales; family Chitinophagaceae; genus Sediminibacterium. The sequence continues at coordinate 1,787 of CAZBJP010000138.1, read as the reverse complement.
AACTGTTCAACGGTTTTATTTTCTTCTGAAGAACCAAATAAATCTCTGTTTAAAGCTTCTTGATCTGATATTGGAGCAGCAGTATTTTCAGTAATAATTTCTTCGGCATAATAGTCTTTGTTACTAAAACCTGCATCTTGTAATCCTCTAACAATATTGTCTAATGTTTCGTTGAATTTAGCGGAAGCCGTTAAAACAAAAGACAAATTCAATAATGGTTCTTTGTGCTTTAATACATAAGGCTGACGCAGTACTCTTCCTAAAATTTGTTCCACTTCGACTGCGGAAGATTTGTCTGCCAATGATGCTAAAATATAGGCAAATGGACAATCCCAACCTTCTTTTAAAGCATTGATGGTGATGATGTATCGGACAGGACATTTTTCGTCCATTAAATCAATTCCTTTTAACTCATCTAATCCACTTACTTTGATTTTGATTTGCTCTTCGGGAATTTTTAACTCGATAAGTTTTTCTTTAATCTTGATGTAGGTTGTATTGTCGCTACCTTTGATATTGGATTGTGCTTGGAATAAAATAATGGGTCTTATTTTTTTTCCACCCTCTAAAGTTTCCTGAATTGCCAGTTGTTCTAACTGTCTTTGTAAATGTAATGCACTGTTGATTACTTCTTCTTTTCGGCTGTGGTTGTAAACTATCACTGGTAGTTTTACCATATGCTCCTTTTTCAATTCAATAGCATTGACATAACTCACAATATTGCTATTCTTTTTTGGAGTAGCGGTTAAATCCAACACAAAGGAAGGGTTAAGATTTTGCAACATTTCTACACTCAAATCACTTTCGGCATTATGACTTTCATCTACGATAACCAAAGGATTTAAGCTTCTTATAATATTGATTAAAGCACTTTCGTCTGTGTCTGGCAGAACCAAATCTTGTTCTACAACAGTATCTCTGAATGCTTCTAAAGAACCGTTTTGTTGGTATATTTTTCGGTCGTCTTTTTTCTTGGAATTAATTCGTAAACTACTAAAATTGAAAACAAAAATGTTTAATTGTTCTGAAACAGATGTTGGGTTAAAATTTGCTCCCTGCAACAAACTTTCCTTTTCGTACACTTCAACACTATGATTGAATAAGGTGTTTAGTTTTTGGCGATAGGGATGAAAAGAATCAGATAAACTGGAGGCTGTTTGTTGTAATAAATTGCTCCAAGGCACTAGCCAAACTACTGCTTTTGGACGGCTGCTATCGTAGGTGCTAAAAATAGAATGTATGGCGTTGCAGGCAATAAATGTTTTTCCTCCGGCTGTTGGGACTTTTATCGCAATGTGTGGGGTTTTGAGAATGTTGTCTTTATAGGGCCCCATTCCGCTGTATGTTCCGTCCAATTTCAGTTCATAAGGACCTACTTTGTCTTCCCAATAGTGTTTGAAAGCTGTGGCAGGTTTAGGATACTTTTGGAGGTATTCTAAAAACAATTCTAAATCTGTGATTACTTGTTGCTGGTAGGATTTTAACTCCATTTCGTTCCTGAGATTGGTGAGAACAATGATACTTTAGGTGATGATGTAAAGGAATACGTTAATCAGTTTTTGACTAAACTATGTTCCGGGTATGGAGTAGAACCGACATCAATTTCACTCGTTGGTGACTTGCCAACGTTAACCAATATCATTGGAGTTGTTGTTCAGGACTATTATCACTTTAAGAATAGGAAAGAGGAGAGGTTTACTTCTAATTAGGTTCTTGACAATTAATCAAATTTATATCTATAATCTTACTCCAAATCTTGTTGGAAGAGATAAAAACCTTGCTTAAAT
>CAZBJP010000137.1:0-3720 GCA_964492205.1 uncultured Sediminibacterium sp. | reverse complement strand
TACCATCTTCGCCTTCAAACTTCACGGTTAATTTACCTTTACCCTTTGTAACAAAATCGGTTGCACGGTATTGATCTCCAAATGCATGACGCCCAATACAAATTGGCGCTGTCCAGTTAGGTACTAGCCTTGGTACATTAGAACACACAATTGGTTCACGAAAAACTGTACCATCAAGAATGTTGCGAATGGTACCATTAGGGCTTTTCCACATTTGCTTTAACTTGAACTCTTCTACTCTTTGTTCGTCAGGTGTAATAGTCGCACATTTGATCCCAACACCATATTGCTTGATTGCATTAGCTGCATCAATAGTTACTTGGTCATTTGTTTGATCACGGTATTCCATACCTAGATCATAATATTTAATATCCAACTCTAGATAAGGTAAAATCAATTTATCCTTAATGAATTTCCAAATGATTCTTGTCATTTCATCTCCATCCAATTCTACGACTGGATTAGCCACTTTAATTTTCTGTCCCATAGTTTTAAAATTTTGTATGCAAATGTACAAAATGTAACCAAAAAGAAGTTGGATAATTAAGAAGAATGGTTCACAATTAAAACAGGTATGCTTACCTTGTGGCGAACTGATTCAATCGTCTCACCAAAAAAATAATCTTTCCATCCCTGATGGCGGTGCGCACCCATGACTAACAACTGTGCGTCTACCATGCCCACAATACGAACAATCTCTTTAACTCTATTTTTATAGCCTAATTCCACCTTTACTGTGTACCCCTTTTCTCTAAGTGAATAGGCATATAATTCAAGTCTTTCTTTATCTTTCCTTGATTCCTCGTCATCACTTGACTCATGTAAATAACTAGCAGTTGCACTTTCTACAACATGAATTAAAATAAGCTGTGTTGACGGGTGTGCTTGCGCAATGGCAGACTTAATCAAATTGGCGTCACCAGTCGTAAAATCGACTGCAATGGCGATTCGATCTATTGGTGCCACTTTTGTCCAATCAAGCTCTACTGCAGCTCCATGCAAGGCAGTTCTTTTTTGCTCTTTGTTGGTTCGTACTATAGGGAAGATAACAATAAATAATAACAATAATAAGAAAAGTAGAATGATTAAAAGCACCCCAATTTTTAATAATATGGAAGAGGAACTAGTTAATAATTCTTTTGCAAAGTCAAATACTAAGTTGGTATTCAAATAGACCAAAATACTAGCCACCAACCATGATAAAATTTTTACCCAGGATCGAATAGCAAATTCACCCATGGTTTTTTTATCACTCACAAAATGAATCAATGGGATCACAGCAAAACCTAATTGTAAACTGAGAATAACTTGACTAAAAACGAGTAATTCATCCACCCTTCCTTCACCCATGATTCCGATGACCAATACAGCTGGAACAATGGCCACTAATCTTGTGAGCAATCTTCTGATCCAAGGGTTTAACCTTAAATTTAAATATCCCTCCATTACAATTTGACCTGATAAAGTACCTGTTACTGTTGAACTTTGACCAGCAGCAATTAAAGCCACTGCAAATAAAATAGGGGCTAACTTGGAACCTAATAAGGGTGCTAACAAAGCATGAGCTTCTTCAATTTTTGCGATAGATTGATTCCCTGTTTGATAAAATGCAGTTGCAGCCAAAATCAAAATTGCTGAATTAACAAAAAATGCGGCATTCAAAGCCACGGCACTATCAATAAAATTATATAATAATGATTTTTTTATACCAGCACTCGTTCTATCAATTTTTCTAGTTTGTACCAATGCTGAATGTAAGTATAAATTATGTGGCATCACAGTGGCACCAATCATACCCACTGCAATATACAAAGCACCTGGTGATAAGGCTGATGGCACTAATCCTTTTGCAGCACTCACTAAGTCTGGTTTTGCAATAATCATTTCTGCTAAAAAACTTCCACCAATTGTTGCAACTAATACTAAAATGAAGGCTTCCATTTTTCGCATCCCATAACGTTGTAATAACATGAACAAAAAAGTATCTAACACGGTGATGATCGTACCATACATCAATGGTAGACCTGTTAATAATTTAATCCCAATGGCCATACCTAAAACTTCTGCTAAATCTGTAGCAGCGATGGCTAATTCTGCTAAAATATATAAACAGAAATTAACCCCCTTGGGGTAAGTTTCTCTATTGACTTGTGCTAAATCTAAACGCCTTACAATACCTAATCTTGCACTTAAGCTCTGTAATAAAATAGCCATAATATTACTAAGCAGTAAGATCCAAATTAATTGAAATCCAAATGCGGCTCCACCCTGTAAATCGGTCGCCCAATTGCCCGGATCCATATAACCTACACTCACTAAATATGCAGGTCCAATAAAGGCAAAAAGTTTCCTCCAGCCAGTTTTATTTTGTACTGGAACAGACTCGTGTAATTGATCTAAGGATTTGTTAAACATAATAGGTATGTAAATTTAACCATAAACCCTTTGTTAAACTCATATTGTTACCTATTTTAGCAAAAAATAGAGTGCCATGCGCCATCTAAGTTATCTTTTGATCCTATTGGCATTAATTGGTTGTTCCGAAACTAAGACTGACCTTTCTGGAAATACCCCTTTAAAAATTAATGATTTCAATGCTGCATTTAAAGCAGTTGAACTACCCTTGCGCATTAACGACACGAATTTGGCCTCATTAACAGATACATTAGAAATTGGAAAAAAAGCATTGAAACAATTTTTACCTGACTCTGTCGTTGAAGATATTATTCCTACTACACAAAAAAATACCAAACTTTATCCAATTGGGAAAATAGAGAAAGAATCGGAATATTATTTATTGTTAAATAATATTGCAACAAAAAAACAATCTGTTTCTGTAATTACTTTTAGTAAAAAGAATATTTTTCTTGGCCATAAAATTTTAACTGATTTTGATTTAACGCACAAAGGCTCTCAATTTTATGGAAAAACATTGTTAATCAATAAAGAGCCTACCTTTTTGGTGGAAGAAAATAAATTAGATCCTGAAAATGGATTAACGTTTGAGAAAAAAGGTTGGGCTTATACAGATCAAGGATTTAGATTAATTTATATAGATGCATCTATTAAACCTTCACAAAAAGCAATTTTAAATCCAATAGACACCCTCCCCACAAACAATACTTTGAGCGGTGATTATGCAAGGGATAAAAAAAACTTTATCTCTTTAAGAGATTTTGGGAATCCTAACAAGTATCAGTTTTTTCTTCACTTTGAGAAAAAAGAAGGCACTTGTGTAGGAGAATTAAAAGGTGTTTTGAATTTTAATAAAAATCAGGCTACCTATTCTGAAAAAGGAGATCCATGTACCATTCAGTTCACCATAAATGGTAATATTATTAAGATTAAGGAAGATGGTAATTGTGGAAATCATCGAAATATGACTTGCTATTTTAACGACAGCTACGATAAGAAAAGAAAGCCCAAGGCAAAGAAATAATCCACATTCTGCTATTGCAAACGATTGTTATCCACACTAGGCTTGAGTTTGGTCAAAATTTTAGGCAAATAGGTTTATATTGTGGCTCAAAATAACCAAAGACCAAACACATGAGTTTTAGAAACTACCAAGTTCCTTACCCAATCAATGAAAAGTATTCCAAAAAAGCGGCCTATTTTTCAATGGAGTTCGCCATCCACCAACCGCTAAAAATTTATAGTGGTGGATTAGGTTTTTTAGCTGGTTCACATTTAAGAAGTGCATTTGAATTAAATCAAAAT
>CAZBJP010000136.1:0-3756 GCA_964492205.1 uncultured Sediminibacterium sp. | reverse complement strand
TGAAGAGATGGAGCCGGTGATTCGAGATAGTCATATGATGAGCTTTGATATCAGCGCGATTCAACATGCACAAGCGCCAGCGAATATTATCACCACGAATGGTTTTAATGGGGAAGAGGCTTGCGTGTTGATGCAATATGCTGGTATGAGTTGGAAGACAAGTTCTATTGGCTTGTTTGGATATCAAGCCGAGCTAGACCACCATGGCCTAACTGCGATTCAGATGGCACAAATGATCTGGTATATCATTGATGGGGTACATCGAGGGAAAAAAGAAGCGCCATTGTCGGCTTTAGATCGTTTTAAAGAATTTCAAATTGCTTTTTCTGATATTGATACACAGTTTTTACAAAGCAAAAGTACAGGTAGGTGGTGGATGAAATTGCATAATGAAGAATGGCTGCCTTGTAGTTATAAAGATTATTTGGTTGCTTCTAATAACGAAATTCCCGAAAGATGGCTAAGAGCTTTAGAAAGAGAGTGACAAGATTTAAGCTTGAAAGATGGCTAAAATTAATGCTTTTATTTGTAGGTATCGCATTAATATTGAGTGCTTGCTCTGTGCGTCAAGCTCAAAAAAAATTCCTTGCTAATGAAGCGGTTAAAGGTGCGCATATTGGCATTGCCATTTATAATGAAACAAAGGGAGCGTGGTTGTCTAAATATCAGAGTGATCATTATTTTACGCCAGCAAGTAATACAAAAATATTAGCAACTTACTTAGGATTACAATTTTTAGGCGATTCTATACCAGGATGGAAAATAGCTGCAACTTCAGATAGTCTCTTTTTAATTCCACAAGGCGATCCAAGTTTTATGCACCCTGAATTTAGTTATCAACCGGTGGTTGAATTAATTAAGAGCACCAATAAGCAAGTGGCTATTGCGATGGAAAAAAAAGGAGATCGATTTGAAAGATTTGGTAATGGATGGTCTTGGAATGACTATGCAGAAGACTATCAACCTGAACGTGCAAGAATGCCGATTTTTGGTAACGTTGTTCATTTTTATCAAAATAAAAAAAGTATTCAAGTAAAGCCTTTTTATTTTTTTAGTCAGCAGCCATTGGACTTTGAAGAAGTTAAAGGAAAAGATTGGACAAGGGCAAAAAATGAAAACAAATTCAATGTTACAAACCAAGGCAACACCAAGGATTATTTCCAAGTGCCTTTTGTTTATGACCCCAAACAAGTAATGTCCATTTTGCAAGACACGATCAGAAAGAATATAACGTCATTAAATTACTTGCCTGCAATTTCGTTTAAAACTTTAAAGACAATCCCAACAGATAGTTTATTAAAAATTATGATGTTACGCAGCGATAATTTTTACGCAGATCAAATTGTTTTAATGGCAAGTGAGCAGTTATTGGGTAGGATGGATGATGCTGCATTAATTGATACCGTAACAAAATTGATTTTTCAAAATTTGCCACAACGTATGCGCTGGGTAGATGGAAGCGGCTTGAGCAGGTATAATTTAAATACGCCAGAGAATTATGTAGCAATCTTGCAACAGATGCAAGCCAAATTCGGAGAAGACCGTGTAAAAAATATTTTTGAAAAAGGAGGAGAGGGTACAATAGCAGCTTATTATAAAAAATTTCCAGGCACCATCTATGCTAAGACAGGCACTTTAGGTGGCCAAGTGGCTTTAAGCGGATTTATTTATACGCCAAAAAAGCAAAAATTATATTTCTCAGTTTTAGTTGCGAACCACATGAGCTCATCTAGTGCTCATGTTAGAAGGGCTGTTGAAGCTTATTTAACGAGTGTTACCAAAGGCAAGTAGTCAAAATTGATTCGTTTACACCTTTTTACAAGTTAGTTGAATTTGTATAAATTCATTTAGCTCTAATTATTTACTAAATAATCGATCAAGATAATCTTCATTGAACTCAATAAAAGTAGGTGCGCCTGATGCGGTAGTATTTGGAATATCGCATTCACTTAATGATTCAATCAATCCATGCATTTCCTTTTGTCCTAAATTTTGCCCTGCTTTAATGGCCATTTGTCTTGCCATGCATCGAATCAATTTTTCTCTTTTACTAAATTTTAACTCTGCGGTAAAATGCTTGAACTGTTCGAGGAGTAGTTCTATGGCATTTTTTTCGTTACCTGCTAGCACGTCTGCTGGTATACCTTGAATGATAAAACTATTTTGTCCAAATGCTTCAATTTCATAGCCAATATTCGCTAGGTCTTCGATCATTTCTTCCAATAAGACTGCGTCACTTGCACTTAACTCTAACATTACTGGAAATAGACTTTTCTGTGTAGCATTAGGTTGTATACTAGCTTTTTGGTATTTTTCATATAATACCCTTTCGTGGGCTAATTGCTGGTGAATGATAATTAAGCCACTTTTTGTGGGTGCGATAATGTAGGTCTGATGCAATTGCATTAAAAATGCATCTTCCGGAACTGACAATGAAGCATCTTCTTTGTATAAGCCCATTGAGGAGGACTTGACTATAAATTCTTGGTTGGCAGCGGGTATTTCAGTAAAAAAACTTTTCCAGTCTTGTTGTCCGGCTTGCTCTGACTTTGGTATAAAGTGTGCCTGATTTTTTTGTGTAAAACCTTCATACAATGATTTTCTTGAAGTCTCATTTACCTGACCTTCAGTGAAGGGTTTTTGAATGGCATCCAGCTGTTGGATATTGGCATCTAAGGAAAAATCCAAAGAGGGAGCAATACTAAACTGTGCTAGTGCATGTTTTACAGCAGCTTGTACAAACGCATAAATGATTTTATCATCTTCGAATTTGATTTCTTGTTTGGTAGGATGCACATTGATGTCCACTTTAGATGGATCTACATCAATATATAAAATATAACTTGGAAAACTATCTTTTGCAATTAAGCCTTCAAATGCATTGGCAATAGCATGGTGCAAGTAGGCACTTTTTATAAATCTTCTATTTACAAAAAAGTATTGATCACTTCTTGTTTTTTTTGCTGTTTCTGGTTTGCCTACAAAACCAGAAATGGTTAGGTAGTCTGTATGTTCTCCTACCGTCACCAACTTGCTTTGATAACTATTACCTAAAACCTGAATGGCTCTTTGTTTAAAACTGCCTCCATCCCAATGGTATACTTCTTGACCATTATTGTTTAGGTTAAAATATATTTCAGGAAACGCCAAAGCCACTCTTGTGAACTCTTCAAGTATATGTTTAAGCTCTGCCGAGTTGCTTTTTAAAAAGTTTCTTCTTGCTGGCACATTGAAAAATAAATTTTTCATGCTAATGCTTGTGCCAACAGGACACGCTACTGGAGTAGTGGAAACGACTTTACTATTTTCAATTATTACTTCAATGCCCACTTCGTCTTCTGCTCTTCTTGTTTTCAATTGCACTTGCGCTACTGCTGCAATAGAAGCTAAAGCCTCACCCCTAAAACCCATAGTTCGAATTTGGAACAGGTCTTCGATCACATTAATTTTACTTGTAGCATGTCTAGCAAAAGCATTTTGTGCGTCCTTTTCAGACATGCCCTTCCCATTGTCAATGACCTGTATCAGTGATTTGCCGGCCTCGTTGATAATTAGTCTGATCTCAGTTGCCTCCGCATCTACTGCATTTTCCAATAATTCCTTTACAGCACTTGCCGGTCTTTGTATGACTTCGCCTGCCGCAATTTGATTGGCAATATGTTCAGGGAGTAAATGAATTTTGTCGACCACTTATTTAACACTTTTAAAGTGTGTAAAAGTAGTAAATTTGCGTCTTAATAACGAACCTTATGCAGA
>CAZBJP010000135.1:2170-3782 GCA_964492205.1 uncultured Sediminibacterium sp. | reverse complement strand
ATCCAGTAATGGAAATGTTTTATTCTTTACAAGGTGAAGGCTATCACCAAGGCAAAGCTGCATTTTTTATTCGTCTTGCAGGATGTGATGTTGGCTGTGTATGGTGTGACGTTAAAGAAAGTTGGGATGCAAGCAAACATCCTGTCTTGACGGTAGATGAAATCGTGAACGCTGCAAAAGCACATCCTAGTCGCATTGCCATTGTAACAGGTGGTGAACCATTACTACATCCACTCGATGCTTTAACCACCGCTTTAAAAGCCGCAGGTTTTCAAACACATATTGAAACCTCAGGATCTAGCCCATTGAGTGGTAACTGGGATTGGGTTTGTTTATCTCCAAAAAAATTTAAAGCGCCATTACCTGAATCGGTGAAAGCTGCAAATGAATTAAAAGTGGTGGTGTTCAATAAATCAGATTTTGATTGGGCTAATTCATTTGTGAATGAGCTAGCCATTGATTGCAAAAAATACTTGCAACCAGAATGGGAGAAGTCAGACGCTATGACACCATTAGTGATTGAATATATCAAAGCAAACCCAAGCTGGGAGCTAAGCGCACAATTACATAAGTACATTCAAGTACCTTAAGCCTTTCAAGTAGTTGTACTACCTTTACAAAACATGTTTTTTCAATTACGATATCGAATTGGGCTTCTCTTAATCTTCAGTTGCATTTTATTAGGAAATAGCCATTTATTTGGACAATCCAAAATAGCAATCCAAAATTATGAATTAGGTGTTCGTGCATTAGAAAAAAGCGATACACAAAAAGCTATTCAATATTTTACAATTGCTGCAAAAGACAGTCAATATGTAGATCCTGCTATTGCATTGTTTCAGGTATATCACGATAAAAAAAATTTCCAATCAGCCATTCATTATTTTAATCAAATCAAAAAAATAGATAGTGCTACAGCGATTCCATTTTTGGTAAAACAAGGCATTGCATTGGCTAGTCTTGGACAATATGACGCTGCCTTTGCATTATTAGCGCCATATATAATTAAGCATAATTTGCCAAGTTACTTAATAGAAAAAGCAAACGCACTCTACACTGTTTGTCAATTTGCGATTACTCAGAAAATAGCACCAGAAATCAGTATCTACAACATGGGAGACAGCATTAATTCACCAGCTTCTGAGTATTTTCCTACAGTAAGTATACAAGACAGTTTATTTTTATTCATGCGTAGACAAAATTTAAGTAGAGAAGATTTTTATACAAGCAATATGGGCACAAATGGTTTTGGAGCTGCCCAACCATTATCTGATACGTTAAATTTTGCTGCAAAAAAAGGGAGTATGAGTTTAAGTGCCGATTTGCAAACCTTATACTATGCCGCAGATTATGCAGAACAAGGTTTTGGACGTTATGATATTTACAAAGTACAACGCACGCCATGGGGCTGGTCAAAGCCTAAAAATCTAGGACAAAACATCAACAGTGATTATTGGGATAGTGCACCTAGTATTGCACCAGATGGCAACAGCCTTTATTTTGCAAGTAATCGCCCAGAAGGTTTTGGCGGCATAGATATTTATGTAGCCTATAAAAATGAAAAAGGCTATTGGGAAGAAGCCATCAACCTTGGCCCTACTATCAATACAAA
>CAZBJP010000135.1:0-2138 GCA_964492205.1 uncultured Sediminibacterium sp. | reverse complement strand
GGAGATGATCAGACTCCTTTTATTCACGCAGACAATCAGAGTTTGTATTTTTCTAGTAATGGACATCCTGGATTTGGCGGAGCAGATTTTTATGTGACTAGAAAAAAAATTGATGGTAACTGGACCACACCTGTCAATCTTGGCTATCCTATCAATACTTACGACAATGAAGGAAGTATTGCAGTCGCCAGCAATGGCGCCACTGCTTATATCGCAAGTGATAGAACAGACAGTAGAGGCGAATTAGATATTTACAAAATAACACTTGCAGAAAACACAAGAGCACATAAAACCTGGTATATTAAAGGGCAAATTGTTGACGCAAAAACAAAAAAAACTATTGCTGCTGATTTAAATTTAGTCGACCCCGCATCGGGCTATCCTATTATGGAAATAAAGGTGGATAGTACAGGGCAATTTTTATTGGCACTCCCCTATTTTGATAGCCTTGGTTTAAAAATCAACAGTATCGGTCATGATTATTTAAGCAGCATCCTGCCAATGGATTCGGTGAAAGCTATGTCTGGAAAGATTTTTAATTTTGCACTTACGCCGATTGAAAAAGTGTTTACAAAAACATTCAATCATGTTTATTTTGAAACCAATTCAGCAAAATTAGAAGCAATTTCTAGTGTAGAACTAGATGCATTAGCAACCTATTTGAAAACCACCTTAAATGCAAGTATTTTAATTGAAGGCCATACCGACAATACCGGCACCGTCGCGCAGAATAATTTACTTTCTTTACAAAGAGCGAATGCTATTGCCAAGTATTTAGTACAAAAAGGCATTGAACTTACTCGTATTCAAACAAAAGGTTTGGGAGCTTCTATGCCAATAGCAGATAACAATTCATCTGCAGGCAGAGCTAAAAATAGAAGAACTAATTTTACCATCACTTTGCAATAATCAATTGCGTATTAATACTTGAAATGTAAATAAAATTTCTTTGGATTTTCAGACAATGAACAATCCTCTTTTATATGACCTTGCTTTTGCACAAATGCATGGCATTAAAACCTACCTCCGAACATCATTAATAAAAATTTACGGCTCAGCAAATGCCATCTACCAAGAGCGACAAAAAGGAGCAGCTGCATTTTCTGATATGGAAATCTCCTCTCGAGAAACTATTATGGCAGCATGGCCACTGAAAGCTGCAGCTACAGAGCTAGAGACGATTACGCGCTTAAATATTAATTCAATTTGTCTAGAAGATGCTGCTTATCCGAACCGTTTGTTTGAATGTGAAGATGCACCAACAGTTTTATTTTCAAAGGGTTTAAAAAAATGGAATCTGCCTTTTTTAGTCAGTATCGTAGGCACGCGCAATCATACCCTTTATGCAGACAAAGTCATTCAAGAATTATTAGAAGGTATAGCACATTTAAACCTTGGTGTAGTAAGTGGATTGGCACTAGGGATTGATGGCATTGTGCATCAAAAAGCCTGTCAATTAAAAATTCCAAATTGGGGCGTTATGGCTACAGGATTAGATGCCATCTATCCTGCACAGCATCAAAGTTTGGCAAAAAAAATGATGGAATATGGTGGCGTCCTAACAGAAAATCCAACAGCAACACCTCCACTTCCATTTCAATTTCCGAAGCGTAACAGAATTGTTGCGGGCATGTCAGATGCTACTATTGTCATTGAATCTGCCACTCAAGGCGGAAGCATGATTACTGCTGGTTTAGCAAGAGGTTATAATAGAGAGGTATTCGCTGTACCTGGTAAAATATTTGATGAAAAAAGTAAGGGCTGTATAGCTCTAATTCAATCCAATACGGCACAAATTTATCATAGCCCCACCCATCTACTCGAATGTCTGGGCTGGGCATTATCCGATACCCCTAGCCAGAAACAACATACCATACCTATTTCCCTAACACCCATTTGTGAAGAAATTTTAGTATGTATTGCACAGCAAGGCCCCATTCATCGTGATCAACTTGCTAATCGCTTCAACCTCAATATAGCATTGCTTTCTACGCATCTACTCACCCTTGAGTTAAATGGCCTAATCCTCCCACATGGCGGTGCTTTCTATAGCATTTGCTAAAAAAGTATTTTGCCTAAATAAGGGCTTGCCCTATCTTTGCCTATGGCAACAAGAAATTCTACCTCCCGCATTTTTG
>CAZBJP010000134.1:0-3809 GCA_964492205.1 uncultured Sediminibacterium sp. | reverse complement strand
CAAATTAATAGAATCAAATAAGTCCACTACAAAATGAATACATTAATAGCTATAATAGGATTAGGTGTTTTATGCCTTGTATTTGAAATTCTAAATCTAAGAAGAGCCATTGTGCCTATTACCATTATTGGATTATTGGCCGTGTTAGGATTGAATATCTCTGAATTTGGTTCCACAGAAAGTTACTATGGAAATATGATTGTGGTGAGTAAATTCTCTACTGCATTTTCTTCTTTGTTCATTGTGCTGACTATTTTCTTAGTGGCGTTAGGGCATCATTTTTATGAAAATCATCAAAATAAAATCTCCGATTATATTGCCATCAAGGTATTTTTATTGTCGGGTGCTGTAGCTATGGTTTCTTTCGGAAACTTGGCGATGTTTTTCTTAGGTATCGAAGTATTGTCTATTTCTTTATACGTTCTAGCAGCCAGCGATCGATTGAATTTAAAAAGTAACGAAGCTGGAATGAAATATTTCTTGATGGGTTCTTTTGCCTCAGGGATTTTATTGTTCGGAATTTGCTTGGTGTACGGAGCTATGGGAAGTTTTGACGTAACCGAAATCAGCGAATTATCACAATCGGCAGAATTACCAATTTGGTTCCCAATTGGAATTGCTTTATTGACTGTGGGAATGTTTTTCAAAATTGCAGCCGTGCCTTTCCATTTCTGGGCGCCAGATGTGTACGAAGGTTCTCCTGCATTAACAACGGCTTTGATGAGTACCTTAGCTAAAGTAGTGGCAATGGCTACCCTATACAAACTATTGTCTGTAATGAACGCTGATATATCAGATGCTTATAAAATGGTTATCGTAGCAGTTTCTATGGCCTCTATGACGGTAGGAAATATTATGGCATTGAAACAAACCAATGTGAAACGTATGTTGGCATTCTCAGGAATCTCCCACGCTGGTTTTATGTTGATGACTTTATTAAGTTTAGCGACTTCAGCGAGTAGTTTATTGTACTACACTACTGCTTATGCTTTAGCTGGAATTGCTGCTTTTAGCGTGATTTTATACGTTTGCAAAAACAAACACAACGAAGACATTACTAACTTCCACGGATTAGGAAAAACCCACCCGTTTTTAGCAGCGGTATTAACGGCTTCTTTACTTTCTATGGCAGGTATTCCAATCTTTGCTGGATTCTTTGCTAAATTAGTTTTGTTCACTCAAACCATTCAAAATGGCTTTATTGCCTTAGTGATTGTGGCGGTAATCAACTCGATTATTAGTGTGGGTTACTATTTCAAATTGATCTTAGCCATGTACACTAAAGAATCTAACGAAGAACGTACGGGACAACCTTTCTTGATTTATGCTGTGGCTTTTACGGCTATTGCTTTGAATATCATTATCGGTTTATTCCCTTCATTGGTGTTGGACTTATTGGGATAATTCAATTTCATTATATTCTATACAACCCGTCAAGAGTAATTTTGACGGGTTTTTTGTTTATGATTTACGATATACGATATACAATATACGATATACAATATACGATATACAATATACGATATACGATATACGATTTACGATATACGATTTACGAAGTTGGTATCTACAAATCTAGATTGCTGTACTTGTTTGCTTCGTCTGTCATACTGTGCTTGTTTTAGTAGCTAATAAAGAAGGAATCCTGAACAAGGAGTGTTGAGAATATTGAACATCGAACAACAAAACTTATATGCCCTTATATTCCTTATATGGTTCTAGATTATGAGGTTTATAAAGTTTATGGGGTTACAAGTAAAAACATACGCCTGTCATGCTGAACAGGGAATGTTGAACTTGAAACTTGGAACTTGAAACAACCAAGAAAAAAGTTTGAGATTGCTTCACTTCGTTCGCAATGACCATCAAATAATTACTATTAATGGAGTTTTACTTCGTACATCCAATATCGTAAATCGTATATTATTACAACTTATAATGCACATTGGATTGTTCTCGTAACATCGCAGCACTTTTCTCAGGAGTAATGTCGCGTTGCGATTCGCCCATCATTTCATAGCCTACCATGAATTTCTTTACCGTAGCGGAGCGCAATAAAGGTGGATAAAAATGCATGTGAAAATGCCATTCTGGGTGATCCTCGCAATCGGTCGGTGCTTGATGAATCCCTGAGGAATACGGAAACGACGTTTCAAACAGATTGTCGTATTTAGTGGTCAGTTGTTTTAAAATGGCAGCAAAATGCTGTACTTCATCCGAAGTGAAATCCGAAATTTTAGGTACAGCACGTTTACTTACAATTAGGGTTTCATACGGCCAAATTGCCCAAAACGGTACCAATGCTACAAAATGATCGTTCTCAATGACAATGCGCTCTTCTTTTAGTAATTCTTCCTGAATATAATCTTGTAAAAGGGTGCGTTGGTGTTGGTCAAAATACATTTTTAGGTTGTTTTGGGTTTTCTCCACCTGTGTTGGCAAAGACGATTGCGCCCAAATTTGTCCGTGGGGATGTGGGTTACTACACCCCATTACACTTCCTTTGTTTTCAAAAATTTGAACGTAGTTGATGTAGTCAATCTTTCCTAAGTCGGTGTATTCTTGTTGCCAAGTTCGAACAATAGTTTCAATTGACGCCACCGACATCTCTGGTAAGGTTTCGTTATGATTGGGCGAAAAGCAAACTACTCTCGAAATTCCTCTTTCGGGTTGTGACTTGAAAAAGGTCGTATTTTGAGTTGCTTCCCACTCGATTTCATCCTGCTTCAAAGCGGCAAAATCGTTTTCAAAGACAAAAGCTTCTTTGTAATCGGGATTGTGCATTCCATTGGCACGCACATTCCCCGGACACAAATAACAACTCGGGTCGTATTGCGGTAAGGCATCAGAACTAATTTTTTCATTTTGCCCTTGCCAAGGTCGTTTAGAACGGTGCGGCGAAACCAAAACCCATTCGTTAATCAAGGGATTATAACGTCTGTGTGGATCTTCGTTGATATCAAATTTTCTCATTTATTCTGCCGTATAAATCGAGGTTCCGTTTGAAATGGTAACCTCGTATGTTTTTAATTCGATGCCAAAAGTAGCTTGGTACAATTGTGCCAATTTCGTTCTAATAGCTTCTTCTTCTCCTTTTTTAATTAAGTTGATGGTGCAGCCTCCAAAACCACCTCCCATTACACGCGAACCCACCACAGCAGGTTCTTTTTTAAGCGTATCCACAATCATGTCTAATTCGGCACAACTGACTTCATATTCTTTGGAAAGTCCTTCGTGAGTGTCAAATAGCAACTGACCTAAGGTTAGAATATCACCTCGGTCTAGGGCTTCACAAGCTAAGGTAACGCGTTTAATTTCTTTGATTGCAAAATAACTTCGTTTGAAAACAGCTTCAGTCATTTTATCTTTACTACTTAGAATTTGTGCTTCGGTACAATCTCTAAAACTAGTCACTTCAGGGAAATGAGCAGTCAAAATTGCTAATCCTTCTTCGCATTCCTGACGGCGTTGATTGTACGCAGAAGAGAAAAGCGAATGTTTGACATTACTATCAAATAATACTAACGAATACCCACTAAAATCCGCTTTATGGTATTCGTATTCCAAGGTACGGCAATCTATTTTGATGACTTGGTTCTCTTTCCCCATCACACTGGCAAACTGATCCATAATCCCGCAATTGATTCCTACCCAATGCTCGGCACTTTGCCCCATTAAAGCAATATCAACCGGTTTAATATTCAAATGGAATAATTCGTTCAAACCGTATAAAAAGCCACATTCTAACGCTGCTGAAGAAGACAAACCAGAACCAACAGGAATGTTACTACTGAACACACAATTAAAAC
>CAZBJP010000133.1:0-3832 GCA_964492205.1 uncultured Sediminibacterium sp. | reverse complement strand
AGAGAGTTGCAGTTCCATTTTATGGAGAAGCTGGGATAAAAAAGAATTAGCAGCAGAACAATTGAAATTGACTGCGAATGATATGAAAGGGTTTGGCTTGGTTGATGAAATTGTGGAAGAGCCATTGGGAGGTGCACATTGGGATTATGAAGCTGCTGCTGCGATGTTAAAAAAACAAATTATAAAAGCATTAGACGAAATAAAAGATATTGCACCTGCAACGAGAGTGGAAAATAGAATTGAAAAATATAGTAAAATGGGTTTCTGGGAAGAAGCCTAATCCATATCCATCATGTTAAGACAAACATTAAAAGGAACCGGTGTTGCTTTGGTGACACCTTTCAAAAAAGACAAATCAATTGATTTTGAAGCGTTAGAAAATTTAATTGATATTCAAATTGCTGGTGGAGTAGACTATGTAGTTAGTTTAGGCACAACAGGGGAGTCGGTCGTATTAAATTTTGAAGAAAAATTAGCTGTGTTAAATTGCACCTATAATAAAGTGAATGGACGTGTGCCTGTTGTAGTTGGAATTGGTGGTAATGATACTGCAGCTTTAATTGAATCCTTTAAAAAGTATCCACTTGAAAAAGCAGTTGCGATTTTGAGTGTTACGCCTTACTATAATAAGCCTTCGCAAGAGGGTTTATTTCAGCATTATACTGCTATTGCAGATGCAGCACCATTACCAATTATATTGTACAATGTGCCAGGAAGAACTGGGGTGAATATGAAGGCCACGACTACATTGCGTTTGGCGAATCATCCAAACATTGCAGGGATCAAAGAAGCAGGTCCATCTATGGCACAGACAATTGACATTTTAAAAGATCGTCCATCTGATTTCTTAGTAGTGAGTGGGGATGATGAAATTGTGATGGCGCAAATAGCCTGCGGTATGGATGGCGTGATTAGCGTTGCGGCCAATGCATTTCCTAAACCATTTTCCGATATGATCAGGTTCTCTATGGCAGGTGATTTTTCCATGGCGAAAAGAATCAATGATTTATTAATTGAAGGTTATTCCTACATGTATGAAGAAAATAATCCTGCAGGCATTAAAGCATTTATGGCAGAACAGGGTTTAATTCAAAATGAATTAAGATTGCCACTTGTGACAGTCAGTGCTGGGTTACAAGAACGTATAAAAAATTATTTACAAAAATTCATGCATCAATCATAAAATTAAATCTAGTGATTTGGCTTTCTAAAAAAAGAAGCGTGTTAGTAAGACGCTTCTTTTTTTGTACAAGTACTAATTTAGTTTTTGTTTGATGGCTTGCAATTTCATTAATGCTTCCACAGGTGTGAGGTTGTTGATGTCAATACTATCCAGTTCTTTTCGGATTGATTCAAAAGTTTCCGTGTGTGCATCAAATATAGAAAGCTGAAATTTTTCAGTAGGTGCTTGTACAGTTGGGTTTACTTGTTGGTGTTCTTTATTTTTTAGTTCCATTTCATGTAAGATGGTGTTGGCACGATCCACTAACTCATTCGGCATGCCCGCCATCTTTGCCACATGGATACCAAAACTATGGGTACTTCCACCTTTGGCTAACTTGCGCAAGAAGATGATCTTATTACCTACTTCTTTATGACTTACATGGTAATTGTGTATACGCTTTAATTGTCCCTCTAAATCATTTAACTCATGGTAATGTGTGGCGAATAATGTCTTAGGACGATGGGTAGATTTTTGTAGGTATTCTACAATACTCCATGCAATAGAAATGCCATCATAAGTAGAAGTCCCTCTTCCAATTTCATCTAATAAAATTAAGCTTCTAGTGCTCAGGTTATTTAAAATACTTGCAGTTTCAATCATCTCCACCATGAAAGTAGATTCACCAGCATTTAAATTATCACTCGCACCAACACGTGTAAAAATTTTATCAGTCAATGGGATAGTCGCAGCTGTAGCGGGAACAAATGAACCCATATGGGCCATTAATGTAATCAATGCTGTTTGTCTCAATACGGCACTTTTACCACTCATATTGGGTCCTGTAAGAATAATAATTTGTTGGTCATTAGGATCCAATAAAGTATGATTGGAAATATAGGGGGTATCAATAGGAAGCGTTTGTTCAATCACAGGATGTCTACCATCTGTGATTGATAAAATTCCGTCATCAGTGATGGTTGGTTTACAATATTTAAATTGCTTGGCGATATGAGCAAAAGATAATAGGCAATCTATGATCCCAACAAACTGACCATTGGTTTGAATTGTGTTGAGATCTGTTAAAATACGATCTAATAATGCTTGATACAACTGTTGCTCTAAAGCAAAAATTTTATCCTCAGCACCTAATATCTTTTCTTCATATTCTTTTAACTCTGGTGTAATATATCTTTCTGCAGTGGTTAATGTTTGTTTGCGTATCCAATCTGTAGGTACTTTATTTTTATGAACATGGGTTACTTCTAAGTAATAACCATAGACATTGTTATAACCAATTTTTAAAGAGCTGATGCCAGTGCGTTCTGCTTCTTTATTTTGTAATTGGGTAAGGTATTCTTTTCCACCGCTTGATATATTTCTTAATTCATCTAATTCAGTAGCAACACCATTTTTGATAAAACCTCCTTTCATAATGGTTGCAGGAGGCTGTTCCATAATATGGTGTTGCACCGCTTCAATTGTATTAAAACAAATCACTAGATTTTCGGCTAATGATTTTAAATAAGGGTCAGAGCAAGTTGCTAATATATTTTTAATAGTTACAACTGCAGTTAAAGATTTTTCTAATTGTACTAATTCTCTTGGTTGAATTTTACGACTTGCTAATTTACTTGTTAATCTCTCTAAATCGCCACAAGACTCAATAGTCTCATGTAAGCTGATGGCTGTTTCTATCTTCTCCACAAAGTAAGACACAGCACTCAACCTTTGATTGATCTGTTCAACAGATTGTAATGGAAAAATTAACCAACGCTTCAATAACCGAGCACCCATAGGGCTCTTGGTGGCATCTATAATATCAATTAATCCTTTTTGACCTGCACCGTTCCCAATTAATTCTAGATTGCGAATGGTGAATTTATCCATCCATAAAATTTCATTGCGGTCAATGCGGCCAATAGTATGGATATGTTGTAAGTGCGGATGTTCCGTTTCTTTTAAATAATGTAGGATAGCCCCTGCTGCAATAATCCCTTGCTTTTGTGCTTCAATCCCAAAACCTTTTAAGCTCTGTGTTTGAAATTGTTTCAATAAAAGTTCGGTAGCAAAGGCTTCATCAAAAATCCAACTATCTAATCCATAGGTATAAAATCCTGTTCCAAATTTTTCTTTAAAGGTATTTTGAAATTGCTTTGAGTAAAGTATTTCTGCAGGTTGTAAACTTTGCAATAATTTGTCTAAGTATTCAATATTACCTTCAGCTATTAAAAATTCTCCTGTAGTGATATCTAAAAACGCAATGCCACCTTTTTCGTTTTCAACAAATAAAGCAGCTAAGAAATTATTTTGTTTATGCTCAAGTAATTTATCATTGGTGGCAATACCAGGGGTTAGCATATCAGTCACGCCTCTTTTCACAATACCTTTGACCATTTTAGGATCTTCTAATTGGTCACAGATAGCTACACGGTGCCCTGCTTTGACTAATTTGTGTAAGTAAGTGTCTAAAGAATGATGGGGGAATCCAGCTAACTCACTTGATGATGCAGCACCATTGTTTCGCTTAGTTAAAGTGATGCCTAAAACCTTAGAAGCAATTACTGCATCTTCACCAAATGTTTCATAAAAATCACCCACTCTAAAGAGTAAAATTGCGTCAGGGTATTTTTGTTTAATAGCCCGATGCTGTTGCATTAGAGGAGTTTC
>CAZBJP010000132.1:0-3872 GCA_964492205.1 uncultured Sediminibacterium sp. | reverse complement strand
AGTTTGAGTCTATTCAGCCTTTTATTTTTTTTAAATAGCTGTGCAGATTTCAAAAAGGCCTTAGTACATAATTACCCTAAAGAACAAGCTTTTTTATACAATAATTCTATCATCATTAAAGATGCTCCCTCTAGACATAGTGCAAAAGAACTAAGTTTAGCTTTAGACAATTATTGGGACGACAGTGTGAAAGTGCGTAAAATCAGACAATTTGGTTTTTTTAACACAATCATAAAACCACAAACATATCAGCCAGAAAGAATGAGCAGAACGATACAGTACATGGCTAATTATTTGGCGTCTGAAGGTTATCATCATCCTGCTTTTACTCCAATCATAAAAACTGATACAGTAAAAAAAGAATGGAGAACCTCATTGACCATGCAAATAGAACTTAACAAAAAAACATTGTTAGATTCCATCGCTTATAAACTATCTGATCCAATCTTGCAGGATATTGCTTTAAAAAATAAACAGGAGAGTTTTTTGAAAAAAGGACAACCCTACTCTAATGAGCATATAAATAATGAATTAGATAGACTTGTTGCTTTATTCAGGTCAAAAGGATTTTATAATTTTACTAAAGAAAAAATATTTGCTGAAATTGATACGCTAGATGCCAATTTAATGAGTTTAAGTCTTGATCCTCTGAGTCAAATTGCGCAAATTGCAGCTGCGAAAGCGAAGAAAAATCAAAACCCAAGTTGGAAAATTAGTTTTCAATTAAGAAGCCTCACAAAGGACATCACAAAACAATATGTAGTCGGGCAACAATTTTTTTACAGTGACGTGGCTGGATTAGACAACCCAGATACCTTAATTTTAAATCCACCAATACATCGTGATAGCTTGACTGATTTTATTCACTTATATACCTTACCCAAGTTTAAATCTTCTTTATTTAAAGAGCAGTCTTTCATAAAAAAAGGAAGCACTTTTAATGAGACAAGTTATTACCAAACACTGAACAAGTATAGCAGTCTTGGTGCATGGCAACAAATTGATGGGAGAACAACCATAGTTAATGACAGTATCCATATACATTATTTTTTAGTGCCAAATACAAGAAGGAGTTTCAATTTTGATATTGAAGGCAGTAAAAATACAGCTCAAATTGGCTCTGGGAACTTATTAGGCCTTTCCACTAACCTCACTTACAAAGACAAGAATGTACAAAAGAAATCCATTCCATCCATTACAAGTCTTAGGTTAGGGGTGGAATTAAATTTAAATAGTGATGATAATGTTACTCAAACTTTATTGTGGAATGTAGGTCAGACTTACAGTTTCCCAAATTTATTATTACCCTTTGTGAAAAAGGAGGCAAAGGCAGATCAGCAAGTCAAAACTAATTTTTCTTTGTATAATTCCTACATGGATCGATTAAATTATTATCAATTAAAATCATTTATAACAAATTGGGGCTATGAGTGGAAAAAAAATAGAAAAGGGAAAGAACAGGTTATTAGTTATCGCCCACTTAATGTAGAATTTTTTCAATTAAAAAAGTTTTCCAGACTTGATAGCTTACTGATTTTAAATCCGTTCTTAAGATCCTCATTCAATGAAGGTAATATCGTTAGTCAGAGTCTTAGTTACACAAATATTGGACCTTCTTTGAAACATCCACATAGACAAAATTATTTAAGACTGGGCATTGAAGAGGCAGGTGGGCTGCTTGGGCTTTCTGAAAAACTAAACAAAGACCTTTATAGATTCCTAAAATTTGAAGCAGAATATCGGTCTACTTTTAAATACACCAATTCTGAAATTGCATGGAGGTTAATGGGAGGTTGGGGTAATAATTACAGTAATAATCCTAATCTAAGTGGACAGTTGCCCTTCTTCAAACAATTTACTGCAGGTGGACCTTATAGTATGCGTGCATGGGGCTTAAGACAGTTAGGATTGGGTAGTTCTACTTTTTATGATACCAGTGCGCAACGTCAAAACTTTGATCGTTTTGGAGATCTCCAGTTAGAAGCTAACTTTGAATACCGTTTTACCTTATTACAATTAGGTTCATATAAAATTGGTTCTGCACTTTTTGCAGATATGGGTAATATCTGGAATACTAGAGATTTAGGCAATGATTTAAAAGCAGGATTTAAACTAGATCGACTTTATAAAGATCTTGCGATTGGTATAGGTACAGGTTTACGTTTGGATTTTAATTATTTCATCATTAGAATTGATTACGCAATGAAGATGAAAGATCCTACAAGATTATACAACAATGGGTGGCTAGATCTTAGTAATATGAAATGGACAGAACTTAAACCAAATGGATTAAGAGTGAATAACTATGCTTGGCAATTTGGTATTGGACTACCCTTCTAATAAAGTGTTGATTTCATTTTCTAAATCTTCCCATTGTATCGCTTCTTGAACGTCAAATTCACCAATTCTAGTCCTTCTTAAACTGCTCATGTAAGCACCTACACCTAGTGCTTTTCCAAAATCATGCACTAAGCTTCTAATATAAGTCCCGGTGGAACATACAACCCTAAATTCAACAGTGGGAAAATTGATCTTTGTGATTTCAAATTGTTCAATATTAATTTGTCTTGGATCTACTTTTACTTCAACTCCTTGTCGAGCGGATTCATAGAGTCGCTTCCCATCTTTTTTAATTGCTGAATGCTGAGGAGGCATTTGGAATATGGTACCAATAAATTGTTTTGTCATATTATGTACAGCAGACTCAGTAATCGTTTCAATAGATTTAAAATTTTCAGGCATTTGTTCTAAATCATAAGATGCAGTGGTTGCGCCCAGCACTAAACTACCCGTATATTCTTTTGTCATCCCCATATAAGTATTTATATGCTTGGTGTATTTGCCTGTACAAATAATCAACAAGCCTGTAGCTAATGGATCCAATGTACCCGCATGGCCAACTTTCATGATCTTGGTTAACCACCTGACTTTTTTGACCATATCAAATGAAGTCCATTTCAATGGCTTATCAATTAACAATACCTTACCCTCTAAAAAAGGCGTGAGTGCTGGAGGAATTGGTTTTTGTCGCATACTACTATCTTATTAAATACTAATAAGCGCGCGCAAATAAAACTCTTTGTACAGAAGGATTTCCCGTTAGAATACAAACACCGGCTTCTAGTTCATTATTCAATGGGATACAACGTATGGTTGCCTTGGTCATTTCTTTAATTTTCTCTTCTGTCTCTGGTGTACCATCCCAATGTGCTGAAACAAATCCCGCTTTAGTATCTAAAACAGAAATGAAATCTTCCCAACTATCTACTTTTGTAATATGTTCGTCTCTATATTTTTTAGCACGATTAAATAAATTTGATTGAATATCCAATAACAACTGGGACACTGTTTCGGTGATGCCCTCCATAGATACTGTTGATTTTTCCTTTGTATCACGACGTGCAATTTCAACTTGATTATTTTCCAAATCACGAGGCCCTACTGCGATTCTTAATGGCACCCCTTTTAATTCGTATTCAGCAAATTTCCATCCAGGTCTTTGGTTATCTGAATCATCATATTTTACACGAATACCTGCTGCTTTAAAAGATGCTACCATTGAATGTACTTTTTCATCTAATAAAGCTTTTTGTTCCTCGCCTTTAAAAATAGGTACAATCACCACTTGTAATGGCGCAATTCTAGGCGGTAAAACTAATCCCTCGTCATCACTGTGCGTCATCACTAATCCTCCGATCAATCTTGTGCTTACGCCCCATGATGTTGCCCATACATAGTCCAAGGTATTATTCTTATCGCTAAACTTGACATCAAATGCTTTCGCAAAATTTTGTCCTAAGAAGTGGGATGTACCTGCCTGCAATGCTTTTCCATCTTGCATCAAGGCCTCAATACACAAAGTATCATCCGCA
>CAZBJP010000131.1:0-3928 GCA_964492205.1 uncultured Sediminibacterium sp. | reverse complement strand
GAAAGTTATGGTTGTGCAATGAACTTTGCTGATAGTGAAGTGGTTGCTTCCATATTAGAACAAAATGGCTTTGGAGGAACAAAAAACATAGAAATTGCAGATTTAATCTTAATCAATACTTGCTCAATTAGAGAAAAAGCAGAATTAACTATCCGTAAAAGACTGACTGAATTTAGGAGGTTAAAGCAGAACAACCCAGGATTATTAGTGGGTGTGTTGGGCTGTATGGCTGAAAGATTAAAAGCACAATTATTGGAAGAGGAAAAGCTAGTGGATCTAGTAGTTGGCCCTGACGCATACAGAACCCTACCCGATCTGATTGCAGATGCTGGTTCAGGACAGAAAGCGGTGAATGTACTATTAAGTAGAGATGAAACTTATGGTGATATTGCACCTGTTCGTTTGGACAATAATGGGATCAGTGCTTTTGTTTCGATCATGCGAGGCTGTAATAATATGTGTAGTTTCTGTGTGGTTCCATTTACAAGAGGTCGTGAGCGAAGTAGAGATGCCTTTTCTATTTTAGCTGAATGTAGAGACTTATTTGAAAAAGGATATAAAGAAGTGGTTTTATTAGGTCAAAATGTAGATAGTTATTATTGGAATAATCCAGAAAATAATGAAGCTACTACTTTCGCCATGCTATTGGAACAAGTAGCACAAATTGATCCTAGTCTACGTGTAAGATTTAGTACTTCGCACCCAAAAGATATCACTGACGAGGTTTTGTATGCTATTGCGAAATACCACAATATCTGCAAATACATCCACCTTCCAGTTCAAAGCGGAAGTTCTAGGATGCTACAATTAATGAACAGAACTTATACGAGAGAATGGTATATGGCTAAAATTGATCGTATTCGCGAATTGATTCCAAATTGTAGTATTTCCTCTGATATCATTGCAGGATTTTGTACAGAAACAGAAGCCGATCATCAAGAAACAATTAGTTTGATGCAATATGCAAATTATGATTTGAGCTACATGTATTATTACTCTGAACGACCTGGTACGCTTGCTGCAAGGCGTTATGAAGATGATATTGATTTAGCAACAAAAAAAAGAAGGCTTCAAGAAATTGTTGATGTGCAATGGACACTTTCTAATGAAAGCAACAAACGAGATGTGGGTGAAATTTTTGAAGTATTAATTGAAGGTAACAGTAAAAGAAACGACGCAGAATGGATGGGACGTAATAGTCAAAATAAAGTAGTAGTGTTCCCAAAAGGTAATTTCAATCACAAAAAAGGAGACTATGTTCAAGTACAAATAAAAGACTTTACCAAAGGCACACTATTAGGAGCAATCATTTAATAATTTAATTACCATGGAATTACAATCTTTAAAAAACAGATTCAGCATCATTGGCAATACGCCATTACTGAACCATGCTTTAAATACTGCAGAACAGGTTGCTGCAACAGATTTGACTGTTTTAATTGTGGGAGAAAGCGGTGTGGGTAAAGAAGTGTTTTCTCAAATCATACATAGCCTCTCTTCAAGAAAACATAACCCTTTCATAGCGGTGAATTGTGGTGCCATACCTGAAGGAACAATAGATTCTGAATTATTCGGACACGAGAAAGGCTCGTTCACTGGTGCGGTTGATAGTCGTAAAGGCTATTTTGAAACAGTAAATGGTGGTACCATTTTCTTAGATGAAATTGGAGAAATGCCATTGGGTACGCAAGCAAGATTATTGCGTGTTTTAGAAACTGGAGAATTTATTCGTGTAGGTTCATCCAAAGTGCAAAAAACCGATGTACGCGTGATTGCCGCTACCAATAGAGAATTGATTGAATTTACACAGAAAGGAAAATTTAGAGAAGACTTATATTATAGATTAAATACAGTCCCGATTCGTGTACCTTCATTAAGAGATCGTAAAGAAGACATTCCATTACTATTTAGGAAATTCGTAGTTGACTTTGCAGAGAAATATAAGACCAAGCCTATTTACCTTGATGAAGAAGCAAGAGGCTTATTAACAGAATATAGCTGGCCTGGTAATGTACGTGAATTAAAAAATATCGCTGAACAAATTTCTGTTTTAAGTAAAAGTGACCATATTAATGCAATGCAATTGAACGAGTTTTTACCCAAACATGCATCTCACAATATGCCCATGTTAACCGGCAATACCCCAATAGGTGAATTTGCAAATGAGCGAGAGATTTTATATAAACTCTTTTTTGATATGAAAAAAGACGTGAATGAATTAAAAAAGATGTTTTTAGAAATTTTACAAAATCCAAGTGTTTCGGGACAAGCAGCTCACTTTACAAAAGAAGCAATTATCAATGAATTAAAAGAAGATATCAATACATCTATTGCGCCTCTAACCAATGTGTCGCTTCCAACTAGTACCATGCTGCCTCACCATAGCAATACTATCCCACAACATCAAACAGTAATTCTAGATAATGAACTTCAGAATCATTATGAGATAGAAGAGTCTTTAAATATCATGGATAAAGAAAAAGAACTAATTTTAAAGGCACTGAAAAAACATAAAGGTCGACGCAAAGATGCCTCTACCGATTTAGGCATAAGTGAAAGAACTTTGTATAGAAAAATTAAAGAATACGACATTGAAGAATAAACTGTATTTATTAAGCTGTTTAACACTAACTATCCTACTGGCCTCATGTGGTGTGTATAGTTTTAAAGACGCTATGATTCCAGAAAATGTAAAGACGGTTAAAATTGGCTTTATTGATAACAGAGCACGCTATGTCAATCCACAATTAGCCCCTTTGTTAACGGATAAGATATTACAAAAAATCATTGCTCAAACTAAGTTAACAAGAACTAATAGCGACGATGCGCATTATCAAATTTTTGCCACCATTACTAATTATGACCCTTCTCAAACCGTGGGTGTTAGTGGCAAGGAAGCTGCTAGTAACAGACTCACAGTAACTGTCCATGTGGTCTTAAAAAAGACTTTAGAAAACAAAGAACAGGAATTTGATGTATCCCGTAATTTTGACTTCTCTGCCAATCTAACCCTGAATCAAGCTGAGAGTCAATTAATGGATGAAGTAGTTCGAAGTATTACAGATGATATTTTTAATCAAATTTTTTCAAACTGGTAAAGCATGCGTTCAATAGCCATCGATGATATAGTAAAACAATGGACTGGTCATGCTTCATTGGAAACCATTGACACAGAGGTATTGGAAAAATGTGTGGAGGAGAACCCTTATGCGCCAACCCTTCAGTTGCTTTTGGCTAAAAAATACCAAATGAATGCTTCACCTTTGTTGCAGTCTCAACTAATTAAAGCGACAGCCTTTTTCCCCTCCAGTTTACATGTTCATTTTCTGATGAACTTGACAATAGAACAGGATAAAAATTCGCTTTCTGATATTAAATTAGACACTTTATTAAATGAACATATAGCTCAATTTAACGAGTCAGTGGATGCCTCAGCCACCTTAGAGTATGAAAAAGAGGCAAATACGACGCTTCAAAAAGACTATTTTGCTGCTCAAGGCATAGAAATTGACCTATCTAAGCTTCCACAGGATAAATTCACGCAACAGCTTAGAAGTTTTACTGCCTGGCTAAAAGTCATAAAAAATAAGGATGGTGTACTCGAAAACAACCAAACAGACGAAATAAACGCAGTTCAAGAGCAGATGATTGCTCAAATTGCCGAAAAAGCCAATGTTCCTTCAGAGGTTCTAACTGAATCCATGGCTGAAATATGGGAAAAACAGGGGAACTTAAAGAAAGCTATGGATCTGGACGTAATTCGGCTGAAGGAGCTCGCGTCAGAATTCTCTCTGGAATGATCGGCTTGATGGAGTTTCGATAAGCACATAAGCGATAAACCAACGTCTTAGCGATATCCTTAATTACGGCGAATCCACCTGCCATATCTCCATAAAGAGTTGAATAGCCAACAGCCATCTCACTCTTA
>CAZBJP010000130.1:0-3934 GCA_964492205.1 uncultured Sediminibacterium sp. | reverse complement strand
CAACAACACCAGAGTACAGTTTTTTTCAGAGTGTAGAAAAAAGTTTCGACAAAGCATCTAAATTCACCCAATGGGAGAATGGATTATTAGAGCAAATTAAAGCTTGTAATAGTATTTATAGTATGCGTTTTCCAGTGAAGATGGATGACGGTAGAATTGAAGTTATTGAAGCTTACAGAGTGCAACATTCTCAGCATAAATCACCATGTAAAGGTGGTATACGCTTTAGTATGGCAGTGAATCAAGACGAAGTGATGGCGTTGGCTGCTTTAATGACCTACAAATGTGCCATTGTAAATGTGCCATTTGGTGGTGGTAAAGGTGGAATCAAAATTAGCCCAAGAACATTGAGTGCCTACGAATTAGAGAAAATAACAAGAAGGTATACGGCTGAATTAGTGAAGAAAAATTTCATTGGCCCAGGTATTGATGTGCCTGCACCGGATTATGGAACTGGAGAGCGTGAGATGGCTTGGATTGTAGATACATACCAATCATTGAAGCCAGGTGAGATTGATGCTGCTGGTTGTGTGACTGGTAAGCCCGTATCCTTGGGTGGAGTGAGAGGACGTAAAGAAGCAACTGGATTAGGTGTGTTCTATGGTGTAAGAGAGGTTTGTTTGATGGAAGATGTAATGAAGAAATTAGGAATGAATGTTGGTATCGAAAACAAACGTGTGATTGTACAAGGATTGGGTAATGTGGGTTATTTCTCTGCAAAATTTTTTAGAGCCCATGGTGCTAAGGTGATTGCCATTGCTGAATATGAAGGTGCAATTTATTGCGCAGATGGATTAGATGAAGAAGCAGTATTTCAACATAGAAAAGCGACAGGAAGTATCTTGAATTTTCCTGGAGCAACTAATATTGAGAAGAGTGCAGATGCATTAGAAATGGAGTGTGATATTTTAATTCCTGCAGCTTTAGAAAACGTGATTGATAAAAATAATGCACCTAAGATCAAAGCAAAAATTATTGGTGAAGCAGCAAATGGTCCTTTGACTCCAGAGGCAGATGATATATTGGCAAAGAAGGGCGTATTGGTGATTCCAGATATGTATTTAAATGCAGGTGGTGTAACTGTATCTTACTTTGAGTGGTTGAAAAACTTAAGCCATGTAAGATATGGTCGTTTAGAGAAAAGATTTACAGAAAATGCGAATATTAATATCATCAATCAAATCGAAGAATTGACTGGCAAGAAAGTAAGTGCTACTGAAAGAGCTGTCATTGCTCACGGTCCAGATGAAATTGATTTGGTACATAGTGGTTTGGAAGAAACAATGATAACTGCAACAAGAGAAATCATGGATATTTGGAATGCAAATCCTGCTATCCCAGATATGAGAACTGCAGCTTATGTATGTGCTATCAATAAAGTAGCAACATCTTATACTGAATTAGGAATTTTCCCTTAGTATTTCAAGTTTAAGGGTAAACATAATTGGGGAAGTGATGCAACCTATGCAGCTTCCCCAATTTAATTTCTGCACCAATGGTTTCATGTCCATTGGAAGCAATTAAAAAGCAAGCATCCAATACTTGCTGGTATTGCAATAATTGATGAATTGTTTTGTCAGTTAGGGGGGTATTAGCTTCTTTACATTCAATAATCATCCATGGATTTTGACCTTGATAGACTAGAATATCGAATCTTTTATTGAGAGCGCCTAATTGTATTGTTTTTTCAATTGCAATCATTTCAGAGGGGTATTTGCAAACTTGTATTAGGTATTGTAGTATATGCTGTCTAACCCATTCTTCTGGGGTGAGTTGTACCCATTTTTTCCTGCAGGGATCAAAGATTTGATCTTTGCCTTTTATGGATTGAATTTTAAAATCATAAGAAGGGTAATCAACTAAAATCATGTAATGAGAAAAAAATGGTATTTTTATAAAATTATTAGATCAAAGATAGGCTTATGAAAACAAAAGAAGAAATTGTAGAAAACTGGTTACCTAGGTATACAGGTGCAAGTTTAGATCAGTTTGGTAAATATATTTTATTGACCAATTTCAGTAATTATGTCAAGATGTTTGCTGAAAGACATCAAGTTGACATCATAGGTGAAGATCGTCCAATGCAGTGTGCCACAGCAGAAGGCATTACCATCATCAATTTTGGAATGGGTAGTCCAGGTGCAGCTACTATCATGGATTTGTTAACTGCCATTCAACCAGAAGCGGTTTTGTTTTTAGGAAAATGTGGGGGGTTAAAGAAAAGAAATAAAGTGGGGGATTTGATATTGCCTATTGCAGCATTAAGAGGTGAGGGAACATCCAACGATTATTTCCCTCCAGAAGTACCAGCTTTACCAGCCTTCGCTTTACAAAAAGCAATCTCTACAACAATTAGAGATAATAATGTAGATTACTGGACTGGCACGGTTTATACAACTAACAGACGCGTTTGGGAGCATGATGAAGAATTTAAAGCCTACTTAACAAAAGTCAGGGCTTATGCAATTGATATGGAAACAGCTACCATCTTTACAGTAGGGTTTTACAATAAAATTCCAACTGGCGCTTTGTTGCTAGTGAGTGATTCTCCTATGGTGCCAGAAGGGGTTAAAACAGAAGCGAGTGATAGCAAAGTAACTGCTGAATTTGTTGAGCGTCATTTGTCCATTGGAATTGAGTCATTGAAACAATTAATTAACGATGGTATGACTGTAAGGCACTTGAAATTCTGATATTTCAAGTGCACTATTGCTAATCCTTCCACAGGAATGGGAAAAGAATATAAGCTAGTGCTACAATCATGATGTCAAATCCAACAAGTAGACCGACGAGTTGAGGCAACCCATTTTGAACAATATCTGAGAAGGCGATATTCGCGATCTTCATCAACAAAAGTAATTGAGGAATAATTAATGGGAAACCAAGTATAGCCATGATTGCTGAAGGTTGCTGTGCCTTAGCCGCAATTGCTGCTAAAAAACTAAATACCAAACTTAAACTAATTCCACCTAAACAACTCAATCCAAAAAATAGTAAAATATGTGTTAAGGGATTACCTAAAAGTACCATGAACAGCATTAAACTTAATGCGCTCATAGCACACATCAACAAACTATTGAAAATAAGTTTCGCGAATATAAAATGTACTGGACTTACTATAGAATAAAAATAAAGCATCCGTCCTTTGCCTTCTTGTAAAAAACTTCTAGCTACTGCGTTTATACAAATAAACAATAAAGTGATCCAGTACAATCCATTCCAAACTTTATCCTCTGGTAAGCCCATAGTTAAATAGATCACAAAAGTAGTAGACGCTAAATAAATCAAGATGCCAAAAAAAGTATACTGCTGTCTCCATTCTAGTAGCAGGTCTTTTTTTAAAAGCGTGGTGATATTTTTAAGCGATGATTTCATTTTGTAGCTAGCTTATTTTGTTGCGCAAATTCTACATCTTGGTTCGTAATTATTCTTTTCACCTAAAACAACAGTGCCTTCTTCGTCACTTGTTCTATGAGAAATATTTGCTAAATGTCCACACTGAACGCAAATCGCATGCAATTTTGTAATGAAATCTGCAATGGCCAATAATTGTGGCATTGGTCCAAATGGTTTGCCTAAATAATCCATGTCTAAACCAGCGACAATGACACGTTTTCCTTGCATGATAAGTGTTTCGCAAACACGAATAATTTCATCATCAAAAAACTGTGCTTCATCAATGCCAACTACATCAGCATGCTCGGCAAGTAATAAAATATTTTTGGCATGATCTATAGGCACAGAGGGAATAGAGTTCGCATCATGACTCACTACCTTGACCGTATCAAATCTAGTATCAGTTGCTGGTTTATATATTTCTACTTTTAAATTCGCAATTCTAGCTCTTTTAAGTCTTCTGATTAATTCTTCTGTTTTACCACTAAACATACTGCCACAAACCACTTCTAACCAGCCTCTTTTTTCTTTTGAAAAG
>CAZBJP010000129.1:0-4047 GCA_964492205.1 uncultured Sediminibacterium sp. | reverse complement strand
AAAATCTTCGCTAAAGTACAAACTTTAGCGCTTGCAAGCTCATTATTTAATACCTTTATGGACTAAATTATGGTTTACTTATGTTGTATTCAATGACGGGTTATGGAAGGGCGGAAATGGCTTTTAATGATAAAACACTTTTAGTGGAAGTCAAGTCTTTAAATGGAAAACAATTTGATGTTCGATTAAATATTCCCTCCTTATTAAAGCCAATAGAAGTAGAAATAAGAAATACTTTAAATGAACACTTATTTAGAGGAAGTGTGGAATGTACTATAGCAGTGAGGTCTAACGGTACATCAAAGCCCGTGAACATTAATAAAGAATTAGCAAGGTCTTATTATCAACCTATCGTTGAACTAGCAGATGAACTTTGTATTGGTAAAGAAAATATTTTGAGTACTTTATTAAAAATGCCTGACGTAGTCACTTCTTCAAATGAGGTTTTATCAGATGAAGAGAAACAAGCTATTTTTGAGTTGCTAAAACAAGCGATTGATTTATTGAATTTACATAGACAAGAAGAGGGCAAGTCGATTGAATTAGATTTATTGGAGCGGGTTGCTGCTATTGAAGCGCAACAAACTGCAATTGCAGCAATGGAGCCTAACAGAAGGACTAAGATAAAAGACGGTCTGATTAAATTATTGGAGCAAAATGTAGGGCCTGATAAATATGACAATAATCGCCTTGAGCAAGAGTTGATCTATTATATTGAGAAGATTGATATTTCGGAAGAGCGTGTTCGTTTGACTAATCATTGTGCTTATTTTAAATCTATCCTTGCTGAAAAAGACCCAAATAAGGGGAAAAAATTATCCTTTGTCCTACAGGAAATGGGCAGAGAGATCAACACCACTGGTTCTAAAGCCAATGATGTAGAAATTCAAAAAGCAGTGATAGTGATGAAAGATGAATTGGAGAAAGCAAAAGAACAAATTTTAAACGTATTGTAAATGGGTAAGTATTTTCGTATTGTAGGTAGTATTTGTTTTTTAATAGGTATGGCAGCGTGTCAAACCATACCATTGTCTGAACAAAATACAATTCATGCAGACCACCAATGGAATAGTACAAAACCAGAAAAATACCTATTTAATATTACAGATACGAATAGTTTATATAAAGTGATTTTTGTAATCAGACATCACAACGCCTACCATTATAAAAATATATGGGTTGAATTAGTCCATAGTAGCCCTGGTGTAAAAGCACAAATACAATCTTTCAACCTCAATTTGGCTGACGATCAAAAAGGCTGGTTAGGCACAGGCATGGATGACCTTTATGATCAACGTATTCCACTGACTGCAAAGCCAATCAAATTGAAATATGGCATTAATGAATTTACGATTAGACATACAATGCGTGAGGATCCTTTACAAAATATTTTATCAACTGGGATCCGTATAGAAAAAGCTGCGTTATAAAATGCAAATGCCATTTTCCATCTCAAAATTAGTCTGGGTCAGAATCATTTATTGGCTGTTCCTTGTTTATATGGTTGCGGCTTTTATCTGGTGGTATGTAGCCTTGGTCAAGCAGAATGAATTACTGACTGCTACAAAAATTGAAACACTCGTAGCGGCTGGACAAGTTGATCAACAACATATTGCTGCAATTGAAGCTTTTGCAGAAAGAAAAACGAAACAATATATTGGAGAGGGCTTAACATTTTTAATGCTTTTTCTTTTAGGCGCCATTTATGTATATCGTTCTTTATTAAAGCAATTAAAGTATTCCACGTTGCAGCAAAATTTTATGATGGCAGTGACGCACGAGCTCAAGACGCCTATTGCCGTCACCCAATTGAATTTAGAAACCATTCTTAAAAGAAATTTAAAACCAGAACAACAGCAGCATTTAATAAATAATACTTTAAAAGAAACAAAGCGATTAGATGCATTATGTAATAATATTTTATTGGCATCTCAATTAGATATGGGCCATTATGAAACTAATAAATTGATAGTAGATCTTTCAGCTATTATAATTCAATGTGTTCAGTCTTTTGAAGAGCGATATCCTAATAGAAAATGTATTCCATCTATTGAGCCCAATATTCAAATGTTAGGAGAACCTTTATTGTTACAGTTGATGATCAATAACCTTTTAGATAATGCCAATAAATACGCTGAGCCGGACACGTCTATTTTTATTGATTTACATCAATCGAATGAACGTATCATATTAGAAGTGAAAGACGAAGGGGTTGGTATTGCTTTAGAAGAAAGAATAAAAGTTTTTGATAAATTTTATAGAGTCGGAGTAGAGCAAACTAGAACAACCAAGGGAACTGGACTGGGCTTATATTTATGTAAAAAAATTGTCACATTCCACGAAGGCACTATATTGGTTAAGTCAAATCAACCTAAAGGAAGTATTTTTGTAGTAGAATTTAAGGCAGATTAGTCATGCAAAAACATAGCATCTTATTGGTGGAGGATGAGGAGCATCTACATGAAGCTTTGAAGCTGAATTTAGAGATGGAAGGGTATGAGGTAGACTCTGCGTATGATGGACAGGAGGCTTTGAAACAAATCCAGTCTGCACATTATGATTTAATAATTTTAGATGTAATGCTTCCTACTTTGGATGGTTTTAGTATCACTGAACGCATGCGCTTAAACAATAACCACACCCCTATATTAATTTTAAGTGCTAAAAATACGAGCTCAAATAGAGTTCAAGGATTAAAGTTGGGGGCTGATGATTATTTAACAAAGCCCTTTAATTTGGAGGAGTTACTTTTGAGGGTGACTAAGCTTATTCAAAAAAATGTGCAACAAGTAGCTACCGCCCCTGCACAAGAACAATATCATTTTCAGGGGCACACCATTGATTTTAATGCTTCAGAAGTACATTTGGCGTCTGGTCAAAAGATCACCCTCACTAAAAGAGAGTTGTTATTATTAAAATTACTCATTGAGCATAAACATACTGTAGTGACTAGAGAAAAAATTCTACAGTTGGTATGGGGTTATCAAGTATTCCCCAATACTAGAACTATCGACAATTTTATCCTCAATTTTAGAAAATACTTCGAAATTGACCCCAAACATCCAAAACACTTTATCTCTATGAGGGGAGTGGGCTATAAATTCCAAGATTAATCCCGCTTGACGCAATCTTTGGGCAAATTTTGCGTTAATGTTTATAGTTAATTTTAGCCCATGTCATTGTCTTCTATACAAGATTTTGTTGAACCTATTAACCTTTCTTTTCTATCAAAAGACGAAGGCTATCGTGATACCCAACTAGGTAAACATATCAAATCTTATGAAACGGCACTTCCTGACATATCGGATGCGGATATTGTATTAATTGGTGCTGGAGAGTCTAGAGGCGCTGGTTTTGCCTTAAATGGGTTTGAAGCCGCTAATGCAGTGCGAGCAGCTTTATATAATTTATACTATTGGCACGCACAAGTTACGATTGCTGATTTGGGTAATGTAAAAATTGGTCAATCCATTCAAGACAGTTATGCGGCACTAAGAACAGTAATTGCGGAATTAATTTTGCAAAATAAAAAAGTGGTGATTATGGGGGGGTCTCATGACTTAACCCTGCCACAATACCATGCTTATACTGCTATTCCTACTTTAGTGAATGCGGTAATAGCAGATGCTAAAATAGATCTTGATCTAGAAGCAAGATTGCCATCGGATCATTTTTTAGAGGAACTATTTACTGGCTTACCTAATCATTTAAATCATTATGCGCATATTGGATTTCAGAGTTATTTTATGCATCCGCATATGTTAGAAACAATCGATAAATTAAGGTTTGATTGTTTTAGATTGGGTGTAGTGCGTGAAAGTATTGAAGAAATGGAGCCAGTCATTAGAGACAGTCACATGATGAGTTTTGATATCAGTGCTATTCAACATGCACAAGCACCTGCTAATATCATTACATCCAATGGGTTTAACGGAGAAGAAGCTTGCGTGTTGATGCAATATGCAGGGATGAGCTGGAAAACAAGTACCATAGGTTTATTTGGATACCAAGCAGAATTAGATCATCATGGATTAACAGCTATACAAA
>CAZBJP010000128.1:0-4130 GCA_964492205.1 uncultured Sediminibacterium sp. | reverse complement strand
CTGAAACAGGTCCGCACGGGCGCAACAGCTGGTTTTCGGGAGCAGCTTATGCTGACCCGGTGGAAACAACCCTGCGTGATATGGGAAGCCTCTAAGCTTACGCATCTTGTTCGATTGGCGAGGCCACTTGTTGCGGCCCTCACGCTGCCAATACTGCGGCGGTATCGTCCGCTCGCCTCATGCGCTTGGCGGCCTATTGGCTTAATGGGGCACCAAACGCAAGTTATTTGTTCTTTTGCGCAATAATCAGTCGCGACAGCATTGCGCATAACGACGGTTCGTAACGCCCCGTTAACCATCTATTAGGGCATTTCGTTCACTGATTTCCCCAGCGCTTCTCTCGCGGGGTATTATGGCAGTGCAGGACCAGACAGCAGTAGACGTAGCAATCATCGGGGCAGGACCTGCAGGCCTAACCGCCGCCTATTTGCTGACGAAAAAAGGGTATAGCGTGACCGTCATTGAAAAAGACGAACGTTATGTCGGCGGCATCAGCCGCACGGTCGAAGTGGATGGATATCGCTTTGATATCGGTGGCCACCGCTTTTTCTCAAAGTCGAAAGACGTTGTCGATTTGTGGAACGAGATTTTGCCCAACGACTTCATTCAACGTCCGCGCATGAGCCGGATCTATTATGAAGGCAAATTCTACAGCTATCCGCTGCGCGCGTTCGAAGCTTTGTTCAACCTTGGCATTGTGCGGTCGACGCTGTGCATGGCGAGCTATGTGAAGGCCAAGGCCTTTCCGAACAAAAATGTCCGCAGCTTTCAGGATTGGACTGTAAACCAGTTTGGTCGCAAGCTGTTTTCGATCTTCTTCAAAACCTACACCGAAAAGGTTTGGGGCATGCCGTGCGACGAAATGTCGGCCGACTGGGCCGCGCAGCGCATTAAAGGCCTCAGTCTCGGCGCAGCCGTTCTTGACGGGCTCAAGCGGTCGTTGGGTCTCAACAAAAAGCCCAATGACGGCATGGAAACCAAAACATTGTTGGAGACGTTCCGCTATCCGCGCCTTGGACCCGGAATGATGTGGGACGCTGCCCGCGACTTTGTCGTGGCGAAGGGCAACAGGGTTTTGATGGGCCATA
Source organism: uncultured Sediminibacterium sp. (assembly GCA_964492205.1). Classification (GTDB taxonomy): domain Bacteria; phylum Bacteroidota; class Bacteroidia; order Chitinophagales; family Chitinophagaceae; genus Sediminibacterium. The sequence goes on along the minus strand of CAZBJP010000128.1, from coordinate 3,042 downwards.
GCTTTAAGCAACTTGCGCAGGATGCAAATGGCGACTGGCGGATGTCGGCATCCAAAGCCGATGGCAGCGAGACGGTGATTATCGCGAAGCATGTCATCAGCAGTGCGCCGATGCGCGACCTGTCGGCACGTATCCATCCGCTTCCGCACACATCGTTGCAGGCGAACAACCTGCGCTATCGTGACTTTTTGACGGTGGCATTGATGATCCGCTCCGACGATTTGTTCCCGGACAACTGGATATATATCCACGACAGCAAGGTGCAGGTTGGCCGCGTGCAAAATTTCCGCAGTTGGTCACCCGAAATGGTGCCAGACCCATCCATCGCGTGCGTCGGCCTTGAATATTTCTGCTTTGAAAATGACAATCTGTGGGCGTCAACCGATGCCGACCTGATTGAACTCGCCAAGACGGAAATGGCCATTCTCGGTTTGTGCAAGGCCGAAGATGTGGTTGGCGGCGCCGTTGTCCGTCAGGAAAAGGCATATCCGGTCTATGATGATGATTATGCCGCCAATGTCGAGGCGATGCGTAACGAACTGGAAACGCGCTATCCAACGCTCCATATGGTCGGGCGCAACGGTATGCACCGTTATAACAATCAGGACCATGCGATGATGACCGCCATGTTGACGGTCGAAAATATCGCGGCGGGAAGCCGCGTCTACAATATCTGGAACGTCAACGAAGACGCCGAATATCATGAAGCGGGCGACGAAGGCGAACAGCACGTGATTGCGGTCAAGGTTACCGAAGACCAAGCCGCTGCGCTCACGTCGGAACGCGACGTGCCAAAGCGGATCGCACCTGTCGGCCAGCCTAACGCCGGCGATATCAGCAAGGCAGCGTAAGGAGCATCATGCAGGCGGCCAAGCTGCCTGCATGTTTGCGGAACCAATTCAGGGGGTGCACGGGTGATTAAACTGGCCAACCGATTACGGGGCAATGTCTTCCTGCGTTATGTCGCAGTCAGCATTGGTGCGCTTGCAGCGGATATGATCGTCTTCCTGCTTTTGCTGGAGACGGGCATGCTCGGAACGGCGGCATCTGCGGTTGGCTATTCAGTCGGCATCTTGGCGCACTGGATTTTATCCAGCCGCACAGTGTTTCACGATCGGGTTTCGGAAAAGGGAACCGCCGCCCGCACGCAGCAAAAGGCGATGTTTCTGGCCTCCGCCCTCATTGGCCTTGTCCTGACGATAATTGTGGTTGGCGCAGGTACGGCATTGGGCATCGATGCGCGCGTTGCGAAAGTTGCCGCTATCGCGACGGCATTTGTGCTCACCTATCTGCTGCGCAACGTCGTCATTTTCCGGCAAGCGTCGGTGCATTAGTTATGGCGCGATTTGTCGAACGACATTTCGTCTGGCTGATATTTGGCATTTGGGCGTTTCTATCCCTTTCGCTTGTTATCAGCAGCTGGCCCAACATCAGTTCGGGTAGCGGATGGGACCCCGACGACCAATTGCGCTTGGTTCAATTACGAGACTTTTTGAATGGCCAAAGCTGGTTCGATAACCGGCAGTACCGGCTGAACCCGCCCGATGGCGCGCCGATGCACTGGTCGCGGCTGATTGAGCTGCCCTTGGCCGCGATAACTTTATTTTTCACACCGATGTTCGGCCAGACTGTTGCTGAAATAGCCGCATCGACTGCGGTGCCTTTGTTGCTGTTCGGGGGCATAATCATGCTTCTGGCCTACGCCGCTTGGCACGTAGGTGGCAAAACGGCAGCTATTTCTGCAGCGATTATCGCCGCATTGGCCACCCCGCTGATCGTGCAATTGCGGCCAATGCGTATTGACCATCATGGCTGGCAAATCGCGATGGCCGTGCTGGCGTTGGCATCATTATTTTATGGGCATGCGCGCAAGGCGGGATTGGTTTTGGGTGCCGCACTCGCGATATGGCTCCATATATCGCTCGAAGGCGCGCCAATGTCCGCAGCCTTTTTCCTTTTTCTGGGTTGGCAATGGCTAACCAAACCGCACGAAGCCGCCCGTCTGTTCTGGACGATTAGCGCATTCGCTTCGGCGTCGCTGGTTCTATTTTTTGGCACGCAGATACAGGGCCTCGATGCAGCGATATATTGCGACACGGTGTCGCCGCCACAGTTATTGGCAATCCTCGCCGCCGCAGCGATCATGATCCCGGGCCTGTTTATTGCTCCGCAATCCAAGCTGGCGCGTGTCTTGATCATGGCTACTGCAGGGGGTGTTGCTGGCCTTGTGTTCTTGTTGCGGGCACCAGAATGTCTCAACGGTCCGTTCAGTACTCTTGATCCGCTCGTGCGGGACTATTGGTATGTATATGTGAAAGAAGGGATGCCGATTTGGCATCAGGACCTGCCTACCATCGCGTTTGTGATGACGGCACCAATTGCAGGCCTTGTCAGCTGCGTCGTTCTGGCCCGCAAAATGGACAAAACGGATCGATCAAAATTATGCGTCATCGGCTTCTTCAGTCTATATGCGCTTGTCCTGTCGTTATTTGTTGCACGGACGATCTCGATGGCTGCGGCCTATGCCGTGGTGCCTGTTGCTGCGCTTATCGCACACATCTTTGGGTTATATCGGCAAAGCGGGGTGCCCAAGCAGCGCATTTTATATGTCGCTATCATGCTCTTTTTGATGGCGCCTGGGTCTTTTGTGACCATCGTTCTCAATGTCTTGCCACAACTGACGTCTGCTGATGATGCGCGTTCAGATGCGAAGTCGATGTCGTGTGAATCCGCGCAGTCGGTCGCAACATTATCCGATCTACCGCGCGGACAATTTCTGGTTCCGTTTGATATGGCGCCAATGGTCCTTGTCCAAACCGCGCATAGCGTTTTGGCGAGCGGCCATCATCGCAATGAAAAAGCAATGCACGATCATATCGAAATTTTTCGGTCGCATCCTGATGTTGCCAAGCAATTGATGACCGCACGCGGTATCAATTATCTTGCGGTCTGCCCTGACGAGAGCGAGCTTGATCTTTATGTGCGGAAAAATCCCGGCGGCTTGTGGGCACAAATTGCCAAGGGAAATGTGCCGGACTGGCT
>CAZBJP010000127.1:0-4147 GCA_964492205.1 uncultured Sediminibacterium sp. | reverse complement strand
CGCAAAAACGACCTTTTCTATTGTTAAAATGCTGATTTTAACGATATTAATTTCTACTTTACATACGAACCTGTATGCTCAAGTTGATAGTTCAGGTAAAAAAAAGATAGCACTTTCAAAAGACAGTGTGGATGCGCCAATTAGTTATGCAGCGACTGATTCTGGAGTAATGATGCTTAAGTCAAAAACCTTTTTTTTATATGGCAATGCTAAAACAACCTATAAAACTGCAGCACTTGAAGCCGGAAAAATCATCTTTGATCAGGAAACACAAAATATCACTGCATTTGGTGCAAAAGATACTACAGGTAATTTAAAAAGTAAACCTAAATTTAAAGAGGGAGACTTAAACTCTACAAATGATTCCATTTTCTATAACTTACAATCAGGCAAGGGTTTAACTAAGAATAGTAACTTTCAACAAGGGGAGATTTATGTGAATGCAAATGCAATGAAAAAAGTAAATCCAACTGATGCATTTGCTTGGAAAGCAAGATTTACAACTTGTAATTTAGATGAGCCTCATTTTGCATTTAGAACCAACAAACTTAAAATTGTCACCAATAAAATTGGAGTATCTGGCCCTGCTTTTCCAGAATTTGAGGGTGTGCCAATGCCTGTTGGTATTCCTTTTGGTATCTTCCCACTGAATAAAACTGGAGGTCAATCTGGTTTAATGGCCCCTGCATTTACTTCAAGTGAAGACTTTGGATTGGGTTTCGAAGGTATTGGTTATTACAAAGTGATCAACCAGCATGTGGATGCCACTGTAAGGGCTAATATATATTCCTATGGTGGTTGGAATATAAATATGAACAGCAAGTATATTCAGCGATATAAATACTTGGGCAACTTCAATTTAAGCTTACAAAATACCCGTGCGTTGAATAGGAGTACTAAATCGTCAGACGAGTTTACTGGTGGAAGAACATATATGTTAAACTGGTCACATACAATGGATGCGAAGGCAAGACCAGGGACAAGTTTTTCGGCCAATGTAAATTTTGGAAGTACAAAGTATAATCGAAATTTATTAAATAACGTCACTCAGAATTTCCAGAATCAAATTAGTTCATCCGTTTCTTATAGTAAGTCTTGGAATAATAAATACAACCTATCGATGAACCTAACCCATAATCAAAATAATAATTTAGGGTTAGTGAATATGAGTTTACCAAATATTAATTTTAATGCTATTACTGTTTATCCGTTTCAACAAAAAGATCAAATTGGTGCAGGAAAGTGGTACGAAAAAATTGGTATAGGCTATAATGGTAGCATGCAAAATCAATTATCATTTTATGATTCAGCATTTAGTATACGAAGGATTTTAGACACTATGCAATGGGGAGCCAATCATAGTATCCCTATTTCGCTTTCTTTACCTTCTTTGGGACCTGTTACAATCACACCTAGTATTTCTTTAGATGAAAAATGGTTTGGGCAACAAAATATTAAATCTTGGAATAGTCAATTACAGAAAGTTGATACAACAATCAATAGAGGATTTTACAGAGCTTCTCAAATGAGTTTTGGATTAGGCACTGCGACTAGAATATTCGGTACTTATAAATTAAAGAAAGGAAATATTAAAGCAATTAGACATGAAATTAGACCCACTTTATCAATGAATTATAAGCCTGATATGGCAAAAAAATATCATTATGCAACACAAGTTGACTCTACTGGTAGGACCTATCGATTTTCTAAATTTGATGGCAATGGTTTAGGAGGAGCATTTAGTGAAGGCCAGTTCGGTGGTATGGGGTTTGGGGTAGACAATTTTTTAGAAATGAAAGTAAAAGACAAACAAGATACTAGTGCTGATGCTTTCAAGAAATTCAAATTAATTGAAGGATTTGGATTCAATTCAAGTTATAATTTTTTAGCTGACAGTTTTGCATTAGGCGCTTTTAATTTTTATGCAAGAACCACTTTATTTGAAAAATTAAATATCACAACCTCTTTTAATATTGATCCATATCAATCTGATTCAAAAGGCTTTAGAGTTAATAAATTAGCTATCGATCCTGCAAAATTAAAGTTTGGATCAGTTACAAATGGAGCGGTATCTTTCTCCACTACATTTGCTAGTAAACCAAAGGATAAAAATAAAGATACTAAAAAGAATATTCCTATTGATCCATTCATGACGCCAGATGAACAACAAAGACAACTTTCATATGTTAGGTCAAATCCTGCTGAGTTTACTGATTTCAACACACCTTGGTCTTTGAGTTTATCCTACTCATTTCAATTTTCAAAAACCATAAAACCTGATTATTCAGGCTTTAAATTACAAACATTTTCAACTTTAAATTTAACAGGAGATTTTAGTGTTTCTCCAAAATGGAAAGTAGGTGGAAGTAGTTTTGTGGATTTATCTAAATTCTCTGTTCAGCAATTAAGTATGTTTATAACTAGAGAAATGCATTGTTGGCAATTGGCTATCAATGTGATGCCAATAGGTATCTATAGATCTTTTAGTATTACTGTGAATCCTAAATCTGGAATTCTTCGTGATTTGAAGATTAACAGAAGTAGGACTTTTTCTAATTCCACTTATTAGTTGAAGTATTTTTTAAATAGTGTGCAGTCATTGTTTCAAAGGCCAATTGTTTCAAGGTTTGAACAGTATGACCTTCAGGGTAAATAGGAGCTAATATATCCATTTGAATTTTGCCTGGTTTAAAATAGGCAACTGGATAAACTGGAAGAATATTTTTTGTATTTAATATAACAACAGGTATAATTGGCTTATTAGTATCTATGGCCAATTTAAATGCTCCATCATAAAATGATTTTAATGGTTCGGAGGTTTTGTTTCGAGTGCCTTCTGGATAGATCAACATGTCTAATCCCTGCGTTAAAACATTTTTCATTGCTTCGTAACTAGCTCTTCTACTTTGATCACTTTTTCTATCCACAATTACGGATCCAAACTGGTAAACCCAACCAAAAATTGGCACATAGACAAAGCTTTTTTTAGCAATAGTTTTATTTGCTCTAGGTAAAAATGGTGTACTAATTGGCACATCTATTAAACTGTTGTGATTACAAATAACTACTGCTGGACCAATACCTTCATAATGATGTTTCCCTGAAACTTTAAATCGGCAACCTATCAAAGTTAAAAACAAACCCATCCATATTTGAGAAATGAATCTGTGCCATCTTGTTTTATTAGGTTCTGTTAACAAGAAACAAGGTAGATAAAACCATATAAAAATAAACATAGTGGATGTAAACACGAGTAATGCCCAAAATGACATTAACCGTCCAATCAATAAGGGAATTTTTTTTATCATATTAAATTGTCCAATCTATTGGATCCTTCTTTACTTGAATTAAATATTGGTTGGTCATACTAAAATGCTTACACCCAAAAAAACCATTGTAGGCACTTAACGGGGAGGGATGTGCCGCTTTTAAAATTTTATGTTTCGTTGCATCTATCAAAACTTGTTTTTGACTGGCATAATTCCCCCATAAAATAAAGACTAATGCTGATTTTTCATTAGACAACATTTTTATTACATCATCTGTGAATTGCGTCCATCCAATTTTGCTATGACTCCCTGGTTCATCAGCCTTAACGGTGAGTACTGAGTTTAATAATAACACACCTTGTTTTGCCCAATGTGTTAAATCTCCAGATTGAGGAATTGGCATCCCAATGTCTTTATTTAATTCTTTATAGATGTTCATTAATGATGGAGGTATCTTACATCCAGTAGGCACTGAAAAACTTAGTCCCATTGCTTGACCTGGCTGATGGTAGGGGTCTTGTCCTAGTAGGACTACTTTTACCTTATCAAATGGTGTATTGTTAAAAGCATTGAATATTAAACTTCCCCTTGGATAAATTGTTCTGTTAAGTGCTTTTTCGGTTTTAAGATGTGCTATTATTTGTTTAAAATAGGGACGCTCAAATAATGGCGCCAATGCTCTCTTCCAACTGTCTTCTATTTTAACCTCCATAAACACTAAATTACAGCTTTTAGTTATAAAATTAGACGTTCTAAAGGGTTGTGGTGCGCAGTTAATATAGTATACCTCAGATGCAAAAAAAAGCTTGTCACTTTTGTGACAAGCTTTGTGATTCGGATTGGATTCGAACCAATGGCCCTCATCTTAGAAGGATGAC
>CAZBJP010000126.1:2277-4299 GCA_964492205.1 uncultured Sediminibacterium sp. | reverse complement strand
TTAAATTTACTTGCATAGGGATATGAATCTGACGCGAAATAAACCCTTTATCAACTAACTATCAAATCTTTTCCTAAACAAGTTCTGAGCGCATGCAATGGGATATCTATAAAAAAGGATTTAAAGCTTTCTTGCAACTTGAGAAATCATTGAGCGGGCATTCTGTTGAAGCCTATCTAAGAGATATTGATAAGCTAGCCAGCTTTTTAGCACCCATCACTGAAATTAACACCCCTGCTGATATTCAACTAAGCCATCTTCAAAGTTTCATTCAAAGCATTGGGGAGATAGGGATGGCAGCGACTTCACAAGCCAGAATTATTTCGGGTGTGAAATCTTTTTTTAAATACTGTTTAATCGAACAGATTTGCCATATTAACCCCACCACTTTGCTACCAAGTCCCAAGACCAGTCGCAAATTACCCGATGTGCTGAGTTTCGAAGAAATTGAACAGATGATTGGGGAGATTGATCTTAGTAAGCCAGAAGGTGGAAGAAATAAAGCTATGCTAGAAGTCATGTATAGTTCTGGGCTAAGGGTAACTGAAACAATTCAATTAAAAATTTCCAATTTGTATTTGGATGTAGGCTTTATAAGAGTCATTGGTAAAGGTGATAAAGAAAGGCTAGTGCCTATTGGGACTGATGCCATTAAATATATTAAGTTGTACAAAGACAACATCAGAGTGCACCAAACCCCTGCAAAAAATTGTGAGGATATTTTATTCTTAAATAACCGTGGCAAAGGCCTTAGCAGGGTGATGGTATTTTATATCATTAAAGATTTAATGCTTAAGACGGGTATAAAAAAATCCATCTCACCTCATAGCTTACGACATAGTTTTGCCACCCATTTAGTGGAGGGCGGAGCCGATTTAAGAGCGGTGCAAGAAATGCTAGGCCATGAAAGTATTACCACTACAGAAATTTATACCCATATCAACCGTGATTACCTTAGAGATACACTAGATCGATTCCACCCTGCCTTTCAAAAAAAATAACATTTAAAACGGCCAAAATAAATTAGGTTTGTTGTTCTAAAATTAAAGAAAATGAAAAAGATACTTTTTGTCATTGGAAGCTTTTTAAGCTTAACTACCATGGCACAGATTAAGATGCCTGCTGCAAGTCCTGCTCAATCCATCACACAAGAGTTTGGACTAGGTAAAATTGAAATTTCCTATTCCAGACCTAGTTTAAAAGGTCGTCCAGTATTTGGTGCAGGAAGTTTATTAGCACCAATTGGTGATGTATGGAGAACAGGTGCAAACGCAGCAACTAAATTAACTTTTTCTGACCCAGTTACAATTGGTAATAAGACAATTCCTGCTGGATCATATGGTTTATTTACCATCCCAGGCACATCTGAGTGGACCATCATCATCAATACAAACTCTAAAGGATGGGGAAGTTTTGACTACAAAGAAGCAGAAGATGTAGTTCGTTTCAAAGTAGCACCACAAACAACAGGAACAACAACTGAAACTTTTACCATTGGTATTGATGATATTACTGCACAAACTGCGACAATCTATTTAAAGTGGGGTAAAACTAAAGTGAATATTCCAATCAGCACAGATATCAAACCTACAGTTCGTGCTCAAATTGAAGCAGCAACTTCAGCAGCTACAGTGAACCCAAATGTTTACCAATCTGCTGCTACCTTTTATCTTGAATTAGATCATGATTATAATAAAGCTTTAGTGAATGTAGATAAAGCGATTGCTGCAAATGCGAAAGCTTATTGGTTGCATTTATTGAAAGCAAGAATTCATGTTGCTTTAAAAGATAAAAAAGGTGCTAAAGCAAGTGCTGAAACATGCAAGCAAATGGCAACTGAAGCAAAAAATATGGATTACGTTAGATCAGCTGATGAGCTCTTGAAGTCATTATAATTATATTGATTCCTATACTATCCAAAAGCCCTTCCGAAGATCGGGAGGGCTTTTTTTGTACATTTGCATCCCAAGCGGAGGTGGCGAAATTGGTAGACGCACTACCTTGAGGTGGTAGCGCCCATAC
>CAZBJP010000126.1:0-2267 GCA_964492205.1 uncultured Sediminibacterium sp. | reverse complement strand
GAATCTCCTCTTCCGCACAAACCCTGTCACGAAAGTGACGGGGTTTTTAAATACGAGACAACGTCGGGAGCTCGCTCACATAAGTTGGCGAGTATTTAAAAACAAAAGTTCCCGAATGGGAACTTTGAAAGGGTTTGAGTAAGCAAACTATTTGAGATGACAGCCAAACGCAGTGAAGGCTGTCAATCGAAAATTATAGGGCTTGAGTAAGCAAACTATTTGAGATGACGGCCAAACGCAGTGAAGGCTGTCAATCGAAAATTATAGGGTTTGAGTAAGCAAACTATTTGAGATGACAGCCAAACGCAGTGTAGGCTGTCAATCGAGAATTATAGGGTTTGAGTAAGCAAACTATTTGAGATGACAGCCAAACGCAGTGTAGGCTGTCAATCGAGAATTATAGGGTTTGAGTAAGCAAACTATTTGAGATGACGGCCAAACGCAGTGTAGGCTGTCAATCGAGAAATAGTTTGCTTATATTTGTACCATGTCAAACTATACCGTTACCTGTCCAAAATGTCAACACAACTTTGAGCCAACAGACGCTATCCGCGAAGAAATTGAAAAAGAATTGCGTGGCAAAATGACTGATTGGCAAAAAAAGAAAGAGGAAGAGACCAATCAATTATTGGCAGAGCAAAAGACAAAGCTTCAAAATGAATTAACCGAGCAATTGAAAAAAAATATTGCAGGTGAATACGAGCACAAGCTAAAGTTGATGCAAGACAACGAAGCCAATATGAGCAAGCAAGTGAATGAGTTCAGGAAAAAAGAATTGGAATTTTTAAAGCAAGTACAAGCCATTCAAGCAAAAGAAGCTGAACTTGAATTGGAATTACAAAGAAAATTAAACACAGAAAGAGAAGCTTTAAAAGCCCAAATTCAAAAAGAGGAAGCAGAACGTTTGTCTATAAAGGATCAAGAACATATTTTAAAAGTAAAAGAATTAGAGAAGCAATTAGAAGACCAGCGAAAATTAGCCGAAGAAATGCGCCGTAAAGCAGAACAAGGCAGCATGCAAATGCAAGGTGAGGTTCAAGAATTATTACTAGAAGAATTGCTTAAAACAAGTTTTCCTTTTGATCAGATATCAGAAGTGGGAAAAGGTGTTCGCGGAGCAGATTGTATTCAGTTAGTGCGCAATAGCTTAGGACAAGAAGCAGGCAAAATCATTTACGAAAGCAAGCGAACCAAAGACTTTAACCAAGAATGGATTGATAAATTAAAAGCAGATATGCGCAGCCAGGGTGCGGACATTGCTGTGATTGTCACACAGACTTTTCCGAAGGAGCTGGACCGCTTTGGTGAAAAAGACGGGGTCTATATCTGTTCTTTCCAAGAAGTAAAAAGCGTGGCCTTATTGTTAAGGAATGCCCTACTCAAAATCTTCGATACAAAAAAGAGCCAGGTCAATAAAGGTGATAAAATGAGCTTCCTTTATGACTATTTAACCAGTAATGAATTCAGTGAACAGTGGAAAGCAGTGGGTGAAGGATTCAGACAAATGCGTTCAAGCATCCAAAAAGAAAGAGATGCAATGGAAAAACTTTGGAAAGCAAGAGAGAAGCAGTTGGAGAAAGTATTACTAAATGCCATGCATATCAAAGGTTCCATTGAAGGTATCGCAGGTGCAGATGCCATTCATTTGGATTTACTTGAAGACGATGAAACGCTAGGTCTAGAAGAGTAATTAAATATAGCAGGTCACACAGATATAATCGACACCAAAATGGTAATCCAAATTTACATCTACTTGATTTCCTTTGTGTAAAATCTGAGCCGGCACTGTTCCCCTATCACCGTTGGTTAATTCGAGGATATTAAAATCTTTTGCAAAGTCAATTCCCAATTGCTCATGCTGTTTGTACATGGCTTCTTTAGCTGCCCATAAAAATGCCAATTGATTCAATTGCGTTGGTTCATCTAAACCTATCAACATTGCTTTTTCCTGGTCATTCAAAAATTTATGGGCCACTTTTGCAATACGTGGATGGATGATTTCAATATCTATGCCAATGGATTGTTGGTAATCTACCGCGCAAGCTGCATAACCCTTACAGTGTGAAAAGGAAAAATGAAATGGTAAACCTATTAAATAGGGCTTCCCATTATCTGCCATCACCAACTGGCTTAAATCCACCTCTGGCATCATTAATTTGAATAAAAGGCGGACTGCTAAATGTTGAATTTTTCTTTCCTCATTGGCTATAGGTGAAGCTAACTGAATATCTGTCTCGAAAAAAGAAGCAGGTTCTTGAATAGACCAA
>CAZBJP010000125.1:0-4308 GCA_964492205.1 uncultured Sediminibacterium sp. | reverse complement strand
GCAGGACTAATACTATATGAAGCGATAACTCCACCAGATGCGCTAGGAACCATTACTGTTATTGCAGTTCCTTGACGAACTGTTTGGGATGCAGGAGTATATGCTAATGCACTTGGCGCTACTGCATTAAACACATCAAGTGTAAATAAAGTTCTTCCAACACAACCACTTGCCGTTGTTCCTGTTACAGTATAAGTAGCAGAAGCACTTATAACAGATGGTGTGCCAGTGATAGAAGCGTTTGCTGTGTTAAAGGTCAAGCCTGTCGGTAGAGCCGGACTGATTGAATACGACGTTGCAGTTCCTCCAGATAATGTTGGAGCAGTAGTGCTAATCACTTTAGTGCGTTCGAAACTATATGAAGAAGCATACGTAATTACAGGAAGTAAAGTGACATTAACATTAACCACTTCCGATAATGTGGTATTTTGATTTGAAACAGCTTGAACAGTGTAAGCACCTGAAGTAGATACAATTAGCTCTCTTGCTGTCTCACCATTAATTGCAGTTCCGTTTCTAAACCATTGGTAACTCGTAGAAGGACTTGCTTGTAGTCTTACAGTAGCTCCCTCACAAAAAGCAAGAGCAGCATTAGAATTATTTGTACCAGCAAGCGCTGTTACGCCAACTTGTTGTACATAACAATATGAATCAAATTGTACTTGTTGAAGATTAGTAGCACCACCCGTTGCTCCAGTAAAGCCCCAATACACATATGGTGCTCCGCCAAATATATTTGCTTTTAAGTCTACAGTAATATTATGTCTTCTAGTGCCATCATAAAAAACTTGAAAATTCTTAGAAGCAGCATTCCAAACAAATCTTACTGTGTGCCACTGTCCATCTTCCATTTGAACTTCAAAAGGAGTAGAATACGTGTTATGAACACCAGCTGCATTACCATTAGCAATAATTGCTAGGTGATCCTGCACTGGCTCGTGTGATCCGTTGTTATATGTATCAAACTCAACAGCAAAAGATGGTGTTATACCTGCATAACCTAAACCACCTCCAGATGAACCAGCATTAAGTGATTGGTTTTGTAATACAAAAGCAATACCATCAGCACCTGCATCACTATTGCCTAAATTTACCCTAGCACTGATATCAAAATTTTGATCCAAAAATAATCTGTTTTTATTCCAAGCAGATCCATTTTGAGTAAATGAATTTGGCGTCAGCGTATAAATATTATTTGCATAAGTAGCATTATTGTTTGTTTGGAAATCTCCAGCTGCAAACGTGTTACATGTAGGATCAATTACAGCTATTGTAATTGTTGTAGTAGCAGAACATCCTGCCACAGTTGACGTTATTGTGTGTGTTGTAGGATTAACAAGTTGCGTAGGTGTTCCAGAAACAACTCCAGTACTAGAACTTAAACTAAGTCCAGTTGGCAAAGCAGGGTTCACAGTAAATGAGGTACCTATTGTTGTTGGAGTAATTGGTGATATTGTCTGACCTACTGGCAATGAATAATTTGAATTTGGATAAGTAGTTGACGGAGCTGGATTTACAGTAATGGTGAATGTTCGCGGAGTACCAGCACAATTTCCTGTTACAGGCGTTACAGTAATAGTTGCAACAATTGGTGTTGTACCCGTGTTAATGGCAGTAAATGGCAGTATATTTCCTGTTCCACTTGCCGCCAAACCAATTGAAGGCTTGTCATTTGTCCAATTATATACCGTGTTTTGATCCTCAAAACCGAATGCTATCGTACTGTAATTCTCAGTTACCGTATAATCAAAACTTACTGTAGTTACAGATCCATCAATTCGAATTATGTTAAAGCCTTCATTTCCTGTAAACTTTCTATTTGGTAATTCATAAACTGTACCCCATCCTGAAGTGGCATTGTCCGTCCAAATCGGAGTAAATGGCGCAGAAACAATTACCGGAACTGGATTATTTGGACTTCCAACACTAGCAAATGCTACCAATGGATTCGTTACAGGCTGACTAAAAGTTGCCGTAAACACACCACGCTGGGTATTTTTAATTTGATTCCCTGTGGTAGGCACATTGTAAATAGCAGGAAATCTATTACTACCATACATTCCTGGTTCTGTGCCTAACCCTCCGCCTGGCTGAGAAATACTTACGGTAATTCCATTTTGCCCAGTACCGGCGGCTGATGTGCCGGAACTGCTATTAATAGTCATCCACTGATATCCAGAGTTGTTGGGTGGACTAAATGTTATGGCTGTTGTAGCAGCACCATTACAAACCGTTTGGTTGTTAACAGCAGCAACTTGAGGAGGGGTGCAAGCGGTTGCATTCACAGAATTAGATTGTGCACCACCACCAATACTATTCACCGCACGAATCCTTATTGGATAAGCGGTTGCATCATTTAACCCCGATATTACTAAAGGTGAAATAATATCTGCTGGAGATGCTGCTACCCAAGTAGTTCCGCCATCTGTACTATATTCGTAATTAGTAATTGTTTGCCCTCCATTAGAAGTAGGTGCAGAAAAATTGACTGAAGCAGTGCCCGTACCTCTCGAGATTGAGGTAATAGTCGGTGCTCCTGGTGTTGTTGAAGATGCTGCTCCGTAACCTACAGAAGTTGTTATATTATCGAATTCGAATCCACTTCCACTAAACACAATTCTAGTAAAATATATAGTTGGGTCATCTAATTCCAGATTGATGTAAGCAAAAGGCTCATTTGCTGCATTAGCTCTTTTATAAAGTGCCGTGTTATAATTATTACCGTCGACCGCATTTACTGTAGATCCTGCTAATAAATTAATAACAGTTTGAGCAGTAAAAGTAGCAAGTTGTATTTCATTGCCTCCGCAAGTTCCGTAAATTGTTACGTTGTTATTTGAATTTCCAGCGCCCCACCAAAATCCAACATATCTTGACGGATCTGTTAGATTTACACTTATACTACCGGAATTAATAATTGATAAATATTGCGACCCACTTCCACCCCAAACATCATTTGCAGTAACAACTGCATTTCCAGTATTTGCTTTTGTAAATGGACCTACTCCAAGCGTTCCAGTTGCTGCAAGATTTCCTAAACTAAATCCATTAAATGATTCAGTTCTAGAACCTGCCTGCCCTTGTACTGAAGATGTAGTAACATCAGGCGGAGATAATTTAAATCGAACATTTGGAAGAGTTTGGGAACAAATAGTTGTTGTTAATTCTGCGCCATAACTTGTTCCTGCACTATTTGTAGCATAGGCTCTAAAGTAGTAAGTGCCTGGGGAAAGTGTTGGCGTTACTCCAGAAAAAGTTCCTATTCCGGAACCTGATACAATTTTATTATTTGATATTGTAGGATTCGAAGATGTGCCATAAACTATTCCACGTTCAGTCACGGTACCTCCGTTGGCTGAAGTAACATTTCCGTTTACTGTAACAACTCCATTACTTGTAGAAAGTGAGGGTGTTAATACAACAGGATAACCTGCTTGAACCACAGTTGAACCTCCCGCAAGATTAACACTGTAGTTGTCAAATCTTGTAACTCTTGTACCAGAAAAATTGAAAAAACTAAACAATTGAGCCGCTGATGCTATAGAAGTATTCGTAATACCATTAACTTCAAAAATAGCAGTTGCAGTTGTATATCTTAAAGTTCCATCTACGTTAGCTGGCCAAATTTCAACCCTCATATCAAAAACACTCGTATTTGCCCTAGTTACTTTAAATACTAATTTGTACCACCTATCAGGAGATCCACAAGTTGTTGATACACTATTAATTAAATCTGTACAAGTTGTAGAGCTTCTAACAGCTGTGATACTGCCAGAAGAAGATTGACCCCAACTTCCACTGTAATTTGTTCCATTATTATGAAATATAAAACCACCACCATGAACAGAAATCCCCAACACCACATCTGGTCTGTAAACAGTAACTGAAGAGGCAGTTGTTGGCGAAGTAGTTGTAAATCCAACACCGCTGTAGCCCCCATTACCTTCACTTTTTATAAAGCTTTCAAAAACATAGCTACTCCCTATTGGTCCTAAGCTATATCCATCTTTGGTGGTATAAACAGCATCAACTGAACTACTCAATGGTACAGCTATTGAACCAGAATTTCCCAATCCTCCAGCAACCTCTTGTGTCACACTACTCAAACCTGGACCAACGCCATTAAACAAGCTAGTAAGCTGGTTGCTTGAATTAAAGTTGTAGAGAATGGAACTCTGTGCAAATAGCATTTGTGGTAAACCAAACAACAAAATTGTTAAAACAACCAAACGTAGCTGTGCAAACTTCCTTAGAATCATAATTATCTATTTAAATTAGCTAGAATAATATTTGAATGAAATGAATTAA
>CAZBJP010000124.1:0-4328 GCA_964492205.1 uncultured Sediminibacterium sp. | reverse complement strand
ACTACATGCTTACCCCAACCGCTACGCTTGCTGTCAAAACCATACGACCCCAATTATTGCGATTAAAGCAAATACAAAATTACAACTAATTAATGGATTTTAAATGGCTACTTATTTAAATAATCGCCAAAAGTCCAAACCTAATGCATATAACATTAAACCAAACATTAAGACCATACCCACGATCTGAGCGTATTCCATAAATTTATCACTTGGCTTTCTACCTGTGATCATTTCTACTAATATAAATAATGCATGTCCTCCATCTAATGCTGGAATGGGTAAGACATTCATGAAGCCCAATACAATAGAAAATACCGCGGTCAAAGTCCAGAATCGCTCCCAATCCCATTGAGAAGGAAACGTATTACCAATACTGATCAAACTTCCTAAAGAATCGTTTGGATTCACTTTGCCAGTAAATATTTGTTTGATTCCAGTCACATAATTATCCAATGTAGTAAAACATCTTTGTATACCTGTTGGGATGGCTTCGGCTAAACTATAATCTTGATGTACAGTTTTGAAAAGTTGCATCGGTAATTTTACAAATAAGCCCAATTGTGCTTTGTTGTTAATAAGGGTTCTAATTTTCACCGTATCTGTTCCTCTTTTTGCTAGGACAGTAACCAATGAATCACTATACTTTTTCTTCACTTCAATGAATTCATGTTGGTATTGGACAGATTGGCCATTGATGGATAATAATGTATCATTTTTTTGAAAACTTCCTTCCACCACTACTGCAGATTTACCAATTGAGTCAACAATCACTGGGAACAAAGGCAATACAAAAGCAGTAGAATTATTTGTATTAGCTAATGCTGCCGCCAAACTTGTTGGGATAGGTAAACTCAAAATACTATCTCCCCTTTTTACTTGGATAGTCTTTGGATCTTCTAACACTATTTTTGATTCTAATTCAAAAAAGTCTACTAATTCTTTTTGGTCTAACGAAACAATTATATCGCCATCTTGTATCCCAACTTTTTTTGATAATTCAGTAGCATGCACCCCATAGTTTAGGTTTTTTGCAGGTAAAAATTCATCCCCCCAAAACCATGCAATTCCAATGAAAATGACGATAGCTAAAATAACATTGACAATTACGCCACCTAACATCACAATAAGTCTTTGATATGCAGGCTTAGACCTTAATTCATAAGACTCTGGTGATTTATTTAATTGCTCTTTATCCATACTCTCGTCTATCATGCCAGAGATCTTCACATACCCACCAAAAGGAATCCAACCTAAACCATACTCAGTTTCTCCTATCTTCTTTTTCCATAAACTGAATCCTGGATTAAAGAATAAGTAAAACTTTTCTACCCTAGCACCAAACAATCTTGCAGGAATAAAATGTCCTAACTCGTGCAGCACAACGATGATTGAAAAAGATAAAATAAATTGAGCAGTTTTTGTTGCAAGCACAGTTAAATCAATAGCAGCTAGATACATATTTAAAGTTGTATTAAAGAAGCAGCAAAGTCTCTTGCAGCTCCATCGGTTTCGTAATAGTCATCCAAACTTGGATGCGCAATAAATTCAATTTTTTCTAATGTTCTTTCAATTAGGTCTGTCATATCTAAGAACCCAATTCTATTTTTTAAAAAAGCATACACAGCAATTTCATTTGCAGCATTCAATACACAGGGTGCGTTTCCACCAAGATGCATTGCTTCTGTTGCCAATATTAAATTTCTAAAAGTTTTTACATCAGGTTCGTCAAATGTCAACGTGTTTGGTTTATCGAAATGATATCTCGGAAAATCATTCGCTAACCTATCAGGAAATGCCATCGCATATTGAATGGGTAATTTCATATCTGGTAAGCCCATTTGTGCTTTAATACTTCCATCTTGAAACTGCACCATACTATGGATAATACTTTGTGGATGCACCACAACTTTGATTTGATTTGGATTAAGATCAAATAACCATTTCGCTTCAATCATTTCTAACCCTTTATTCATTAAAGTGGCAGAATCAATTGAAATCTTTGCTCCCATACTCCAATTAGGATGTTGTAAAGCATGGTCTCTTTTAACGTTCACTAAAAAGTTGGGCTTCTTGCCTAAGAAAGGTCCACCACTTGCTGTGAGAATGATTTTTTCAATTGGATTTTTACCTTCTCCAACCAAACATTGAAAAATGGCAGAATGTTCACTATCCACTGGAATAATGGCTGCCCCTTTTTCTCTAGCAATGCGCATCACAATATCCCCTGCAACCACCAAGGTTTCTTTGTTGGCAAGACCCACTGCTTTACCATTTTCAACCGCAGTTAAAGTCGGTCTTAGACCAGCGAAGCCAACAATACCTGCCATCATAAAATCATAGCAATCCATTGCGGCAACTTGTTCTAAAGCTTCTTCTCCTGCAAATACTTTAATAGGTTTACCTTCTAACGCTTTTTTAACAATGGCATATTTACCTATTTCACCAATCACCACAATATTGGGCTCAAATTGTAAAGCTTGTTCAATTAATAAGGCTTCATTAGCATGAGCTGTCAAAATCTCTGCAACAAATAAATCTGGGTTCGCCGCGATAACCTCAAGGGTTTGCTTCCCGATGGAGCCTGTTGATCCGAAAATGGCAATTCTTTTTTGACTCATCCAATGTTTTACTAGAGGTTAAAAATACGCTTTTTATTTTATTCCTACTATTTGCCTGATTGAGTACGCAGCGCATCTGCAATTTTTCGGTCATTGCTTAATCTTGGTACTTTGTTTTGCACCCCTAATTTTCCCTCTAATTTCATGTATTGGATGAATGCGTTTTTTGGTAAAACAGTTAATACTAAAGGAGATAATATATGTCCATAAATGAGGTCCTGATAATAGACATTTTTGGCACACATAGCTGCATCTAATTTGGATTTAAATAAGTCCATATCCACTGGAGGACGTTCAAATTCCACCAACCATTCGTGGTAACTTTTCCCTTCACCTTGCGCTATATAAGGCGCTACGGTAAACTCCACAATAGATGCGTTCATTTCATTTGACACTTGTAACATAGCTGCTTCCACTTCCTCTCCAATGACATGTTCCCCAAATGCAGAAATAAAATGTTTCACTCTACCTGTGACAATAATTCTATAGGGATCGATGCTCACAAACTTTACCGTGTCTCCAATATTATAGCCCCATAAGCCTGCATTGCTATTTATAATGAGTGCATATTGTGCACCTAGTTCCACTTGTGACAAATTAAGTCTTATAGGGTTCTCATCATATATATTTGCTAATGGAATAAATTCAAAATAGATACCACTATTGGTGTTTAATAATAAACCTTGCTCGTCTCTTGTGTCTTGAAAAGCAAAAAAACCTTCACTAGCAGGAAATAATTCGATCGTATCAATTGACTTACCTATGGTATCAAATAATTTAGATTTATAGGGTTCAAAATTTACTCCCCCTTGAACAAGTACTTGTAAATTAGGAAATACATCTTTAACAGATTTACCAGATTTTTCTACAATTCGATCAAAATACATTTGCATCCATGGTGGAATTCCTCCAACTAAAGTCATGTCTTTTAAGATTGTCTCTTCCACAATCTTATCTAATTTCTCTTCCCATTCTTCAATACAATTTGTTTCATAACTAGGTAATTGATTACTTCTTAAATAAGCTGGGATATGGTGGTTTACTATGCCACTTAGTCTTCCAGTTGGTATGCCAGCTACCCTTTCTAATTCAGGAGATCCACTTAAAAAAATCATTCGCCCACTCACAAACTGCGCATGTCCAGTGGTGGCCATGTATGTCAATAAAGCATTTCTTGCTCCATTAATATGATTACTGATGGAATCTTTGGTGATGGGGATGTATTTAACCCCACTTGTTGTACCACTTGTTTTGGCAAAATAGATGGGCTTACCCTTCCAAAGCACATTTTGGGTCCCTTTTTTGATTTGTTCTATATAGGACTTGAAAGCCTCATAATCCCTTAGTGGCACTGCTTCTTGAAATTCAACTGCACTTTGCACTTGATCAAACCGATGCTCTTTACCAAATTGAGTCGACTTGCCTGTTTTAACTAATTGATTTAGAATGTTTTGCTGATCTGTCAAAGCAGTATGTCGTTCTTTTTGTATTTGACGATAGATAACGCTAGCGAAAGGTTTTGCCAGTAATGACTTAATATTCATAGGGTTCAGTTGATGACCTTGCAGTCAGGACAAATTTAGGGGGTATTTGACGGAACTTCAAACCAACTACGTGTTTATAAGCCTAAAAAATACCTAAATTATATTTTTCAAGAATTCCTTGCATATTGAGATAATTATAATTACCTTTGCCCTCCTAATTTTG
>CAZBJP010000123.1:921-4336 GCA_964492205.1 uncultured Sediminibacterium sp. | reverse complement strand
CCAACTTCTAGTTTGGATGATAAAAATGCTGAAAAAGTAATCGATTTGCTAACTTCTTTGTCAAAAGAATACAAAGCAGCTTTACTTATTGTAACGCACGATAGCCGAATTAAAGAAAAATTCATTAATAAAATTACTTTAGTATGATTGCAAAATTAGCTTGGAAAAACATTTGGTTTAAACCATTAAATACTGTTTTGAGTGTTATTTTATTAACATCGAGTGTCGCAATAATCACTACTTTAATTTTGGTTGAAAAACAATTTGTCATAATTGAGTATGCTTTTGGCAATTGATAACGGCTTTCAAGCGTGCTTAATGGCGCCAACAGAAATTTTAGCCAATCAACATTTTTTAGGCTTGTCCGAATTGGCTAAGACCGCCAACATTAACATCCAATTATTGACCGGTTCTACCAAAACCGCTGATAGAAAAGTAATTCATGAAGCATTGGAAAACGGCAGTTTACATATTCTTATCGGAACTCATGCTTTATTAGAAGACAAAGTACAATTTAAAAATTTAGGATTGGCCGTAATTGATGAGCAACATCGTTTTGGCGTAGAGCAACGTTCCAAACTATGGAAAAAGGCCTCCCCTGACCCCTCCAAAAGAGGGGAAACCGAACGTATCCTAAAAAAATATCAAACAGCAAGACCTTCGATGTATACTCTTTTAAAAGAGCTTAAAAACGAAAATAAAAAAAAGAGTACTCAAGCAGAAAATATACTTTGGGACTATTTAAGAGATAAAAATCTAAAATACAAATTCAGAAGACAACATATTATTGATATTTTTATTGTTGACTTTATTTGTTTAGAAAAAAATTTAATTATTGAAGTTGATGGTGGCTATCACAATACCGCAGAACAAAGAGAGGCTGATGAATTACGAACCAACATATTAAATGAGATTGGGTTTAAAGTAATTCGTTTTACTAATGAGGAAGTAATTCATACTACTGAAAATACATTACAAAGAATAGCCGCAATTTTGGAAAGCCTCCCTTCTGGGGAGGTTGGTGGGGCTATAATTCCACCACACGTTTTAGTGATGACTGCCACTCCTATTCCGCGTACCTTAGCCATGAGTTTGTATGGTGATTTGGATATTTCAGTGATAGACGAATTACCTCCAGGACGAAAACCCATTCAAACCGTGCATCGTTTTGACAGCAACCGACTGAAAGTTTGGAAGTTTTTGAAAGACGAAATTGCGTTGGGCAGACAAATTTACATTGTTTATCCGTTGATTCAGGAATCCGAAAAAATGGATTTCAAAGATTTAATGGATGGCTACGAAAGTATTTCAAGAGATTTTCCATTACCGCAGTATTCTATTTCTATTTTACACGGAAAAATGAAACCTGCGGATAAAGAATCTGAAATGAAGCGCTTTGCCGAAGGAAAAACCAATATTATGGTAGCCACTACAGTAATTGAAGTTGGGGTTAATGTTCCCAATGCCAGCGTAATGATTATTGAAAGTGCGGAACGTTTTGGACTGTCACAATTGCATCAATTGCGTGGTCGTGTGGGGCGTGGCGCCGAACAAAGTTATTGTATTTTGATGACGAGCCACAAATTGAGTTCGGATAGTAAAACCCGAATGGAAACGATGGTGAGTACTAATGACGGCTTTGAAATTGCCGAAGTCGATTTGAAATTACGCGGTCCCGGCGATTTGATGGGGACACAACAAAGTGGTGTTTTGAATCTTCAAATTGCGGATATCGTTAAGGATAGAGACATTTTACTATTAGCCAGAAATTATGCCTTGCAACTTCTCAAAAACGATGCAGGCATGCACAAACCAGAACATGCGACCTTGCGTGACGTGTTCATAGAAATGACCAAAAAGAAAAATATTTGGAACTATATTAGTTGATACTACAAAACCCAAAATAGAATTAAAAAAATAATAACTTTAAGTTAGTCTATTATTAAATTCAATGTCCTAAATTTGTGAATTGCGTTAAAATGACACTATATATATTATTATGAAAATAAAAACTCTCGTATACTCCTTATTACTAATAGGATTAGTTGGCTTAATTGGTTACAGAATTACAAAAAACAGTGATGCCAAAGGACCTAAAGACAAAGAAAAAGACAAACAGCCGATTACGGTGAGTGGAACAATTGTTCATTTACAAACATTCGATAATAATTTAGCTCTTTCAGGTTCTATTGAGGCCAATGAACAAGTGGAGATTCGTTCTGAAGTTTCAGGAATTGTAAAAAACATCTATTTCCAAGAAGGAAGTAATGTGTCTAAAGGTCAAGTGTTATTCAAAGTGAACGATATTGAACTGAAAGCGCAATTGGCTCAAGCTAAAACCAAAGAAAGTTTAGCTTCTGAAAATGAAAGAAGAGCCAAATTGTTATTGCAAAAAGAAGCGATTAGCCAAGAAGAATATGATGTAGCACGCGCTGATTATCAATCTGCGAAAGCACAAAGCCAATTGATTCAAGCACAAATTGAGAAAACTTCGGTACGTGCGCCTTTTTCGGGAAAGATTGGATTGCGTTCTATTTCGCCAGGTACTTACGTTACTCCTACTCTTTTGGTAGCCAAGTTGGTGAATAGTGGTCAACTAAAAATCACTTTTTCTATTCCTGAGAAATATACTTCACAAGTAAAAAAGAACGCCACTATTACCTTTAAAGTAACGGGGGCTAACCAATCTTATTCAGCTAAAATCTACGCTATTGAACCCGAAGTGGAGATTGCAACTAGAACTTTAAAAGTGCGTGCTTTGGCAGACAACAAAGACGGTAAGTTATTGCCTGGAACTTTTGCTGATGTGCAATTGCCATTGGATATTATTAAAGACGCCGTAGTTATCCCAACGGAAGCGATTATTCCAGTACAAGACGGAAAAAAAGTATTTATTGCTAATAAAGGAATGGCGAAAGAAGTAATGGTAGAAACCGCTACACGAACCGATGCTTCTATTTTAGTGCTCTCAGGTTTAAAAGTAGGTGATACGGTATTGACTTCAGGTGTGATGTCGCTAAAAGACGAAGCACCTATTGTAGTAAAAAAACACACATGAGTTTATCCACTTTAAGCATAAAAAGACCTGTATTTACTATAGTTGTCAATCTAACCATTGTTTTATTTGGATTGATTGGCTACAGTTTTTTAGGAGTTCGAGAATTTCCTTCTATAGATCCTGCACAAGTGTCTATTCGTACCAATTATACTGGTGCCAATTCTGATATCATTGAATCTCAAATTACGGAGCCATTAGAAAAAGCCATTAACTCTATTGACGGCATTCGTAACGTTACTTCTTCCAGTATTCAAGGAAGTAGTAATATTACCGTTGAATTTAACTTAGACAAAGATTTAGAAGAAGCAGCGAATGATGTTCGTGATAAAGTCTCG
The DNA here is from genome assembly GCA_964492205.1 of uncultured Sediminibacterium sp. Classification (GTDB taxonomy): domain Bacteria; phylum Bacteroidota; class Bacteroidia; order Chitinophagales; family Chitinophagaceae; genus Sediminibacterium. The sequence continues at coordinate 943 of CAZBJP010000123.1, read as the reverse complement.
CAAGCTACGCGTAGTTTACCAC
>CAZBJP010000123.1:0-911 GCA_964492205.1 uncultured Sediminibacterium sp. | reverse complement strand
GATATTGATGCACCGCCTGTAGTGTCTAAGGCAGATGCTAATAGTGATGCCATCATTTCGATGACGATTCAAAGTGATTCGAGAAACGAATTGGAATTAAGTGATTTTGCCGAAAACGTAATTGGACAACGCTTAGAAACCATTCCGGGTGTGAGTGGTATCCAAATTTGGGGACAAAAAAGATACGCCATGCGTTTGTGGATTGATCCCGTAAAATTAGCTTCGTACGGCTGTACTGTTTCCGAAGTTCGAAATGCGTTAAGCAAACAAAATGTAGAATTACCTTCTGGAAAAATCACCGGTGCCAATACCGAGTTAACGGTTAGAACCATTGGTAATTTGTCCAAACCCGAAGAATTCAATAATATCATCATTCGTTCAGAAGGAGAAAAGATTGTTCGTTTTAGCGATATTGGTAAAGCCGAGATTGGACCTGAAAATGTGGAAACTAACATGACGCAATCAGGCGTTCCTTTGGTGGGTGTAGCTATTGTACCTCGCCCAGGTGCCAACTATTTGGATATTGCAACGGCATTTTACAAAGAATACCAACGTTTCAAAAAGGATTTACCAAAAGATATTCATTTAAATATTGTAATTGACAACACCATTTTTGTAAAACAATCCGTGATTGAAGTAGCCGAAACATTAGGTATTTCAATCTTGTTGGTGGTTTTGATTATTTATCTATTCTTTAGAGACTGGGCTATTGCCTTCCGCCCTTTGATTGATATTCCAGTATCCTTAATCGCTACATTTTTTATCATGTGGTTATTTGGGTTCTCTATCAATGTATTGACTTTATTGGCTATTGTTTTAGCCACAGGGTTAGTGGTCGATGACGGAATTGTAGTCACTGAAAACATCTTCAAAAAAGTAGAAGAAGGCATGTCGCCTATCGAAGCAGCTAT
>CAZBJP010000122.1:0-4442 GCA_964492205.1 uncultured Sediminibacterium sp. | reverse complement strand
ATTAAAAGAAGTTAGAAATAGAATTAAAAGTACCCAAAGTACACAGCAAATCACCAAAGCAATGAAGATGGTGAGCGCTGCAAAGTTACGTCGTGCACAAGATGCCATTACGCAAATGAGACCTTACGCACGTAAATTACAAGATATGCTAAGCAATATCATCAGTAGTTTGGAGGGGGATATGAGTTTGGCCCTTGCAGAACAACGAAGCATAAATAAGGTATTATTTATAGTAGTCACTTCTGATCGCGGACTGTGTGGTGGATACAATGCCAATTTGGTTAAAATGACACGTGCTACGATTGCAGAAAAATACCCTACTCAAAATGTGACCATCTGGAACATTGGAAAAAAAGGGTATGAAAGCTTAACTAAACTTGGCTATAATACCAACGCTGATTTTAAAGATATCTTTTTAAACTTGAAATTTGAAACGGTTCAAGCTGCTGCTAAAGCTGCGATGAAAGCTTTTGAAAACAAAGAGTTTGACGCTATTGAGATTGTATATAGCGAATTCAAAAACGCGGCTACTCAGGTTTATAAATCAGAACCTTTCTTACCTATTCCAAAAATGGAAAAGAAAGCCAACGCTAAAAAAACAGATTTTATTTTTGAGCCGCAAAAGGAAGCATTGGTAGCAGAATTGATGCCCAAAATATTGAACACGCAATTATTCAAAGCAGTTTTAGATGCCAATGCAAGTGAGCATGGCGCTAGAATGACCGCAATGGATAAGGCAAGTGAAAATGCCAACGAATTATTGAAATCATTGAAAATATCTTATAACCGTGCTAGACAAGCTGCCATTACAACTGAATTAACCGAGATTGTTAGTGGTGCTGCTGCATTAAACGGATAAGCCAACGAATTATGGAAATAAGTCAAATCATTCCGCATATTGAAGCCTTGGTATTTGCAAGTGATAAAGCGTTAAATGCGAATGATATCACTGAATTAATCAATAATGCTTTTGGATTTTTAGAAGAGCGTATTACGCTTGAGCAGATTGAAGCTGCACTAGAAGGTATACAAGAAAAATATAGCACTGAATTCTACCCTTTTGAATTAAAACAAAGTGGTGGCGGATGGCAATTTTTAACCAAACCTACATTCCACACAACCATTGCTCAACTAAATGGAGATAAGTTTTTGAAGCGCTTATCCAATGCTGCTTTAGAGTCATTGGCTATCATTGCTTACAAACAACCAATTACAAAAGGTGAAGTGGAAGCCATTAGAGGTGTCAACAGCGATTACTCTATTCAGAAATTATTAGAGAAGGAATTGATTGTGATAAGTGGTCGTAACGAATTACTTCCTGGAAAACCATTGGTTTATTCTACTTCAAGAAATTTTATGGATTACTTTGGCATCAACTCTACAGAAGACTTGCCAAAAATCAAAGAAGTGTTGGCTGACCAAATTGTAGAAGCGACAGTCATCAAACCAGAAGACTTCACAGACAATAGCGTGTTTGAACAAACAACTGAAGCTATTACGGAAGAAAATGAACAAGCAGATACGCCGAATACTGAAGAGGAGACTGGAGATTTTACTCCTGAATCTGACGAAGAAGATTATTCACCTGAAAGTCCAGTGAAATAACAATTAGTAGTTTCCCCCCTTCATAGATTTTTCGAAAAAATATTGATGCAAGATACGGCCAGAACCTAGTTCTGGCCGTATCTTTATAGCATGAACGCAAGCCTTTCCTATGCTCAATTAAATGCAGCTGCACAAAAATTTGGAACACCCCTTTATGTGTATCATGCAGAGCGAATTGAAAAACAATACCAAAATTTATTGGCACACTTTGAGTCCACTCAGACACGTTTTTTTTATGCTTGTAAAGCATTAACCAATATCCATATTTTAAAAGTAGTGAAGGACATGGGATGCAACATTGATTGCAGCTCTATCAATGAAGTAAAATTGGCATTACATGTGGGCTTTTTGCCAAACAATATTTTGTACACTAGCAATAGTGTTGGTTTTGATGAAATCACTACTGCAATTGAATTAGGCGTACATGTGAATATTGACAGTTTATCTAACTTAGAAAAGTTCGGCGCAAAGTATGGCGGAAGTAAAGTAGTGGGTGTACGCATTAGACCTGATGTAATGGCAGGTGGAAATTTGAAAATTTCAACCGGACATGATAAAAGTAAATTTGGTATTCCTGTGTTGCAATTAGACGAACTAAAATCAGTTCAAGAAAAATATCAAATCAACATTCGCACATTACATATTCATACAGGAAGTGAAATCAAAGATGTAGCTGTTTTTATTAAGTCAGCTGAAGTATTTGAAACATTACTACCTCATTTTCCTAATGTAGAAGTGCTAGATTTTGGCGGTGGATTCAAAGTACCCTATGAACCAGGCGAACATGGTACTGACATGGCTTTATTAGGTACCGAAGTCAACAAGGCAATGCATAGATTAGCTGAAAAATTTGGACGCCATTTAAGTGCTTGGTTCGAGCCAGGAAAATATATGGTGAGTGAAGCAGGCTTTTTTATTGCTAAAGTCAATGTGTTAAAACCATCTGTTGATCGCATCTTCGCTGGTTTAAACACCGGACTAAATCATTTAATCCGCCCTATGTTTTACGATGCCTATCACCATATAGATAACTTGACTCATCCAGAAAAGCCATTACAACAATATGCAGTAGTGGGTAATATTTGTGAAACAGATACTTTTGCTTGGGATAGGCCTATACCTACTATAGAAGAAGGTGATTTATTGGTATTTTACAATGCAGGTGCCTATGGTTATGAAATGGCGAGCAATTATAACGCTAGATTTAAACCAGCGCAAGTTTTATATCAAAACGATGAGGCCAAATTAATTAGTAGAGCAGATCAGTTTGAAGATCTCTTATCTTTACAAATGCCTTTATAGCAGTAAATGATCGAAATTCAACATATCAATAAAGCCTTTGGCGATAAAGTGATTATCGACGATGTGAGTGCAAAGTTTAAACCTGGTATCTGTAATTTAATTATTGGCGCCAGTGGCAGTGGTAAAACAGTATTGGTAAAATGTATTGTGGATTTAATTCAAGCCGACAAAGGAAAAGTCATTTTTGGCAACGAAGATTTTGCGACACTTTCTAAAGAACAAAGAAAGGATTTGAGAAATAATATTGGCATGTTGTTTCAAGGCAATGCTTTATTTGACTCTATGACTGTTGAGGAAAATGTGAAATTTCCATTAGATATGTTTAGTCATTTAAAAGAAGCAGAGAAATTGGCGAAAGTAAATAAAATTTTAGATCGCGTTCAGTTAACTGGCGTGAATGAAAAATACCCTGCAGAAATTAGCGGGGGGATGAAAAAGCGTGTAGGATTAGCCCGTGCATTGGTATTAGAACCAAAGTACCTTTTTTGCGACGAGCCTAACTCAGGGCTAGATCCTCAAACTTCAATGGTGATAGACCGTTTAATTGAAGACCTAACAAAAGAGTTTAACATTACCACCCTTGTTGTCACCCATGATATGAACAGTGTAATGGAGATAGGTAAATATATTTTATACTTGCATAAAGGCAAAAAGGAATGGGAAGGCAGTAACCAGGATATCATTTTTAGCCAGAACAAATTGTTGAACGATTTTATCTTCGCATCTGAATTTTTACAAGACGCAAAAGCCATGCGTATGATGGCTCAAAATAAATAAAATATGAAAAAAGCAATTGCCCTGTTCAGTCTTATCATTGTGAGCTTAATCTCAACAATGGATTTGTCGGCTCAATCTAATATTGACCCGAATGCACCATTTTTAAAAGACAAAAATATCCCTAGATTTACCTTGAATCTTACTACAGGTAAATCATTCAGTAATACACAAATCCCGAAAACGAGGTACACCTGTATCATTATATTTAGCCCAGATTGTTCTCATTGCCAAGAAGAAGCTGCAGAGTTGACTAAAAATGCAGACAAATTTAAATCGGTTTTCTTTATCTGGAATAGCTATAAGGAGATGAATGATATTAAGGCATTTGCAACTAAGTATGGCCTAGACAAACAAACTAATGTGGTAGTGGGTAGAGACCCTGAATTTTCAATCCCAGTATTCTTTAGACCACGCATGACACCCTTTGTGGCTATTTATGACAAAGGTCAGTTGTTAAAAGTATATGAACAAGGGGTTAAAGTTCCTGAATTACTTAAAATTATAGGAGGCAAATAACTAACTTTGCCCCGATTAAATCATGTTCAAAATTTAAATTAAAAGATATGAAAATTACCGTTGTTGGTGCTGGTGCAGTTGGAGCTACTTGTGCAGATAATATTGCACGTAAAGAATTGGCTTCAGAATTAGTATTACTAGACATTAAAGAAGGCTTTGCAGAAGGCAAGGCGCAAGACATGATGCAGACTGCTGCATTATTAGGTTTTGATACACGCATCAGCGGTAGTACCAACGACTAT
>CAZBJP010000121.1:0-4470 GCA_964492205.1 uncultured Sediminibacterium sp. | reverse complement strand
ATTATTTTCTGTTCCAATGATCAATAAAATTTAAAGGAATGACAGTTCTGGCGTTAAATTACTTCCACTGATAGGGGCAATTGCCAACTGCTCGTCCTATCAGAATCCGCGTCGCGGAGAATGCGGCAGCCTATTAGGACTGTGTAAAACAAGGGCTACTGCAAAATTTGCAGTCATCGATAAAGTATATTTGTTTCCTTGTTTCATAATGATCACAAATTTATGCAATAAAATAGACAAAATTGGTCTATCATAGGGCAAATTTGAATTTTTATAAGCTCTGACCCCCCATTTAGCAGCATTATTAATACTTGTTAGTTTTTACAGCTCCAATTTTAACCCATATTTTAAACGATATCCTAACTTTGTAAAAACAACGAATATGAAAACAACGATCATGAATGGCATAAAACTGTTTGCAGTTTCATTTAGTATTTTTATAATGGCTTGTGGAAATAATACTGCAACAAGCACGGCGCCGATGGACAGTACAACAAATGTTGTAGCAACCGATTCTACTGTATCTTATGCTATCAGCTTAGTTAACAATAAAAAAGATCCTACTTGCGGCATGCCTGTAACTGCTGGCATCAGTGATACCGCACATTATGACAATAAAGTATTGGGCTTTTGTTCTGCAGGATGTAAAGAAGAATTTTTGAAAAATCCAAAAGCAAATATTGTTGCAGCAGAAATACAATAATACAGTTTAAAATACTGCCTAATTAAAATGCCCCAGATAATTTATCTGGGGCATTTTAATTAGGCGAAATCTTTTATTAACTAAATAAATAATTGATGTCATCTTTGGTCAAGGACTTTACAAATCCATCTTCATCAGAGATTAACTCTTTTGCTAGCGATCTTTTTCGATCCTGAAGTTTCAATATTTTATCTTCTACAGTATCATTACAAATCATGCGATAAGCAAAGATGTTTTTTGTTTGGCCAATACGGTGTGTTCTATCGATGGCTTGTTGCTCAACAGCTGGGTTCCACCATGGATCTACGATATAAACATAGTCTGCCGCCGTTAAGTTCAAACCTACACCACCGGCTTTTAAAGAAATTAGGAAAACGCGACAATTGGGATCATTTTGGAAACGATCAATCGCATTTTCTCTTTCTTGGATAGTACTGCTTCCGTCAAAATATTCATGGTCAATGCCTAGTTTCGTTAACGCTTCTCTAATCAAACCCAACATACCTAGGAACTGTGAAAAAACCAAGGCCTTATGTTCACCAATATTCTCAACTATTTCACGTGTTAACTCCTCTAATTTAACCGACTCATTTGGATAAGATTCGTCTTTAATGATGGCAGGGCTATCACAAATTTGACGCAATTTCATCAAGCCTTGTAAAATAGATAATTGAGCTTTTTGTACGCCTTTCTCTTCTACCAAGCCCATCAATTTATCACGATAATCATTTCTATAGGCTTCATATATCTTACGTTGTGCTGCTCCCATTTCACAATACAAAACCATTTCTTGCTTTTCCGGCAAATCCTTAGCCACTTGTTCTTTGGTTCTTCTTAAGATAAATGGAAATACAAATTTACGAAGATGCTCTTTTTGTTCTTTTTCATCAAACTTATCAATAGGCATTGAGAAGTTATGCTTGAAATATTCTACAGAACCCAGCATGCCTGGATTCAAGAAATTCATTTGTGCATAAATGTCAAATGTATTGTTCTGTAATGGGGTACCACTCAAACATAATTTATTAGCTGCATCTAATAAGCAAGCAGCTTTAGTCACTTTGCTTGTTGGATTTTTAATCGCCTGACTTTCATCCAAAATGACATAATCAAATTTTACGTCTACAAAGTTTTTGATATCACTTCTTAAAGTGCCATAAGTAGTGATTATCACTTCTACTGAATTGTCTTTCAATTTTGCCTTATTCCTTGTGCCACCATGGTGGATCATGAAACTCAAACTTGGTGTGAATTTTTTCAATTCATTCTGCCAGTTAAATAATAAAGTGGTAGGACAAACCACCAGGGCTAATAATTTACCCTGCTTTTCTTTCAAGTGTTGCAAGAATGAAAGCGTTTGAATGGTCTTACCCAATCCCATATCGTCTGCTAAGATTCCACCCCAGCCTACATCATGTAAATAATTCAACCACTGAAATCCACTTGTCTGATAAGGTCTCAAAATAGGGTCCAAATGCGCTGGAGGTTTTACGTCTGCAATGGTATAATGTTCTCTAATCTTATCAAATTTGCCTTCCAATTGGAAAATCAATTCTTCTTCGTCACGTTGTTGGTACAACTCGTCTAATACAGAGAAATGGTATTTACTCAATTTTAAATTATCCGTCTTGCCTTCTCCAACTTTAAACAATAAGGCATATTTGTTCAACCATTGTTCTGGTAACACACCCAAACTGCCATCTTTTAATGGAACAAACTGCTGCTTATTCATTAACATTGTTTTAATGTCCTGAATACTTACTTTTTGTTCTCCAAAAGATATTTCTACTTTAGCATCGAACCAATCTGTATTGCTACTAATATATAATCTTGTTGTTGGCTTAGCAGTATTAAATTTAAATTGTTTCAACTGCTCAGTACCATACAATGGAATTTGTTTCTCCTTAAGGGTATCGATGAATAAAAAGAACCAATTATTTTTCAAGACTTCAGCGCCTTTCAATGCCAACACATTGCCTTCGTTAGGACGAATAAACCCGGAATGCAATTGCTCTATCACACTCACTAGTTGGCGTTCTGCGGCTAAATCTCTCTCTAATATCATGAGCTTATCACCCAATTGCTGAATCACAGAAGGTCCATCCTCCTTTTGTACAATAATATCCTGATAGACAAACAAGGGTTCAAAAAATAGATAATCTCCCTGCTCTTTTAACAGAATTTGCAATTGAGGCTTTACCCCCTTTATTTTTTCTTGAGAAACATGGTCTAATGCGACTACATAATTTTTAGACAAAGGCAAAACTGTTGACTGCAAATAATTAGGCCAAGCTTTTGCAGCTATTTTTTGATGCCCCTTTGGTAAAAATTGTTCTACCCAGTTTAGGTCTGCCCTGTTTTTCCAATAAAAAAATTGTTGTGCCTGCTGGAATAAAAAATAAGACTTCGAGTGGTTATCCACTAAGTCAACTGGGCCTGATGGTAATAAAACTTGTGCTTGTACAATATAATCCTCTCCATCTTTCTCAACTTTAAAACTTGGTTGTACCGGATGGAAAATCAATTCCGATTTGACTAAATTAGTGGTCGTAAAAGTTTTATTATGCCCAACAAAAAAAGTAAAAGGATGTGCTGATAAATCGCGCCATACCTTTTCCATTTTAGGATGTAGATATTCTTGCATCAACTCTTTTGTTTCATCTGGCAAGCTTGCTTCATCAGCATGAACGATCGTATCCCAGATACCTTGAAATGGAGAATTCTTATTCAAATACTTCGACATTTCCACAGGTTGTAGTTTTCTCACCAATTGTAATAAAGCTTTATCCTCCTCATGCATGTCATAGGGCGTCACAAATTTCAAAATATCAATCTTTTCAACCTTACCAACATATTCAGTTTGTTGCTCATTAGCCTCTCCTCTTACGACATGGAAAGACAAATATGGATAATTGTGTTCGTCTTGCTGAATCACTAAACCATAACGTTGTATGGTTTTTTGTGCGCCTTTAATTGAGGTATCTTCGGTATCGTATGTGTCTACTTTTTTACTCAATGACTGGAACCTTACTACTTCGATGGGTGACGATTTGGTCACAGCCTCTCCTCCATTTACTTTTTGAATGCTGGAATCTAAAACTTTCAAGAAAGGCTTCCCGTCATGATAAGTGAATTCAAATTTGTCTTTAATATCATCTGAAAGACTGTATCCATATAAAGCCAATAATTTATTTTTTTCTCTATCCCAATTTCGGATAGTCTCAAAGTAATCCGCTCCTTTAAGTTGAAACAATTGCAAAATGAGCATCGTTTTATGGATACATAAAGGATAGGCAGTCTCAGACAAACAATCACAAGAAGTATCAAAAAAACGTTCTTCATTTTTTTGGATAATCAAATGATAGGTCTTTCCATCCATATCTAGTTCCGCTACCACTTTTTCGTTCTCACTAGAAATAATATGCGGACGAATGGTTTTTAAAGTTTGTTCTGCTTTATCAAATGTCGATGGAGAACAAAGCATTTTAATCGATTTTAAATCAATCGCTTTAGTCCTAAGTAAAGTATGCGTTGTTTTATAAGAAGCAGCTTGATATTCCAATTGGTTCTTATCCATCAAATCTTGAATGAAAAATAAAGCAGCTGCTTTGTGCCTACATACTTCAGATAAATTATAAGGACAACCACACCTTAAAGATAAAGTGGCAGGTGTAGCAAAATTTTCAATCGTTACTTTGTAGTAGGTGCTGTATCCATCGTCTTTTACGCGACAATGAATGTTGCCAATCATTGGATCGAATTTGACC
>CAZBJP010000120.1:0-4521 GCA_964492205.1 uncultured Sediminibacterium sp. | reverse complement strand
TGACGGAGCTTTAAACCAAGTTGGTTTAGCAGACGCTGATGGAAATATCATTGAAGCACCATATTCTGCAAGAGGTAATAATAATATTAAAGATTTTTACCAAACAGGTTCCGTTTTTCAAAATAATCTTAACCTAAATTTCGGCGGTAATGATTCATATCTAAATTTGAATCTTGGAAATGTTAGACGTGAATTTATTCTTGACGGAGATCAATCTAACAGAAACAATTTTGTGTTAAATGCAGGTAAAAAAATAGGCAAACTTTCAGTTGGCGGTACTTTTACTTTTACTAATCTTAATACAAAACAAGCTAACGTAAATGCTGCTACATCTAGATCAGATTATACTTTGTTAACAAACTTGCTACAAACTGCTTCTAATGTGCCAATAAGTGAATTTAAAAACAGAGGTATCTACGGTTGGAATGGTTATTACCAAAATCCTTACTGGGCAAAAGAAAACAACAGACTTAATGAGACAAGAAACTTCATTAACTTAGGAATAAATACTGATTATGAAATTAACAAAAACATCAACATCTCCTACAGAGGTTCTGTTCAGTTAAGAAATAATAGTCAAATTTCATATGCTAATGAATTAATTGCACCATCTTGGTCAGACGGTGATTTCTCTTCTGCCTCAGATTTTTATCAGTCTAATTATGGATCTACATATTATTATGGTGATATTATGGCTAACTTAAGCTATGAATTAACTGATAAAATTGGTATGAAATTAAACATTGGACAAAACATGCAATACAACTATTCTAAAAGAATTTCACAAGGTGGAGCTAATTTAGAGATTCCAGGTTTATACCACATTGCCAATGTTTTAAATCCAGCAAATCCTTCTGCTTTAAATAACAATACATTTGAAACAAGATCTACAGCAACTTTTGCAAATGCAGATTTTAATTATGAAGATTACTTGTTTTTCAATGTTACCGGAAGATACGAAGGAAACAGTGTTGCAAAAAAAGGCAATCAATTTTATTTCTACCCATCTGTTGGTGCTTCATTTATTCCAACTAAAGCAATAGAAAGTTTAAAAGGGAATTCAATTTTAAGCAACTTAAAAGTGTATGCTAACTACTCTAAAATTGGTTCGTTAGATCCAGTTGGAGCCTACGAAATTTTAGATTTAGCAAACATTGCTACTAATTTCCCTTTCCCTTCAACAGGAAATTCATTCAACAATTTCCAAAGTATCACTGATTCAAATATACGTCCTGAGACCTATACAACTCTTGAAGGAGGTTTGAACTTTGGATTCTTAAAAGATAGATTGACTTTAGAAGTTGCAGGATACATTACAGATACTAATGATTTGATTACAGACGCATCTTTAAGTACAACTACAGGTTTACTTAACAAAAAAACAAACTCTGGAAAATTACAAGGTAAAGGTATTGAGATTGATTTAGGATTTATGCCAATCAACACAGCAAACTTTAAATGGAACGGAAGAATCTCTTATACTGCAAATGACACAAAAGTTATTGATGCAGGCGAAGCAGATAAAGTTACAATTACAACAACTGGAAACTCTCCAATCAGCGGTGATATTTCTGCTGTCCAAGGTTTATCTTTCCCATACATCACTGGAACAGATTGGAAAAGAGATGCTAGTGGAAATGTAATTGTAGATGCTAATGGAAATCCAACTCCAGACGCAACTTTCAAAAACATTGGAAAAGTAACTCCAGATTACATTTTAGGATTAACAAATAGTTTTGAATATAAAGGAATCGGTTTGTCTTTCACAATGGATTACAGAACAGGTCATAGCTTTTTATCTCAAACTAAATATAACTTGACATGGAATGGTCACTTAGTTGAATCCGCAGATTTTGATAGAAATGTAGGTTTCTTATATCCCGGATCTGTTATTGATAATCCTGCTACAGCAACTGTTGGTGATTATATCCCTAATACTTCTGTTTTAACAGGTGGTGGTTATTCACTTACAGGTACAGCAAACAAAACACAATCATTCTACGGACAAGCTTCAAACTTAGGTACACACAATTTAGTTGATGCTACAGCTTTCAAAGTAAGAGAAATTGCTATAAGCTATTCTTTACCTAAAAGCATCCTAGAAAAAATGGGGGTAACTTCATTTAAAATGAGTGTAAATGCAAGAAATCCATTTGTAATTTTAGCTAAAAGCAATAGAGGCTATGCAGATCCAGAATCTACTAATCAAGTTAATAGTTCTACTTCAGCTGCAGCAAAAAACCCAACAGGTACTTTGACAAATACATCTAGAAACGGACTTGGTTTTATTGGCGATGCTAATTACCCAACAACTCGTTCATTTGGATTTAGTATTAATACTACATTTTAATAATTTAAAAAAAATACTATGAAAAAAATATTATTTAGTAGCATTGCAATGTTACTCTTATTTACCTCATGTGAGAATTACCTTGATGTAAATGAAGATCAAACTAACAAAGCAACATTTGATGCACTTTCACCAAAGCAAATGCTTGCAGGTGCTATCAACAACTATACTAATCACCAAGTTATAACATTATCGTCTTACGGCAATAAAATGGCATACGTTTGGGGATTAAACAGTGGATTTACATCAACTGATGCCGTGTATAACCATGTATATAACAGTAACAGTTATACTGGAAATTTTGAAAGCGGTTATTTAATTGCTGATAATTTTCAAGATATATTAGATAAGAAAGATAAATTTCCTGATTATTCTTATCATTTTGGAATAGCAAAATTATTTAAAGTGATGTCTATGGATTATTTGACTGCTTTATATGGTGATGTTCCCTATTCAGAAGCATTTAATTCTAGTATTTCATCTCCAAAATACGATGATGACAAAGCTATCTTGCCTAAGTTGTTCACTGAATTAGATGAAGCTAAAGCTTATTTCAATAACTCATCTGCTGTTGAATTAGGCAGTGAAGACATAGTATTTCATGGTAATATCGCGAAATGGAAACAACTTGTAAACACAATTGAATTAAAATTGCTTTTACGTTTGTCTAAAACTACAGACACAGCTCTTTCTACATTAAGAACAACTAGATTTACTGCTTTAAATGCAAATCAAAATTTTGTTTCAACTGATGTTGCTGTCAATCCAGGGTACAATTTAAGTTCATTAGGACAAAGATCTCCAATCTACAGAACTTATGGTTTAAACGAAGCTTTAAATGCTTGGACTTCTACAAATAGAGCTAATGCTGCTGGAGATTACATTGCAAAACTTGTTAATGGAACACTTTCGAATAGTGATATTGATGCAACTGGAGTAGTAGATCCAAGAAGATCAAAAATGTTTAGTTTAATTGGAGGAGTTGTTGTTGGTAACGTTCAAGGAATATTTCCTTTAACTGGAATTTCTAGAGTTGGAAGTTTTTTCATAGGACGTGTGGTTAGTGATAACGAAGCGGCTTCTAGAGATGCCTATTTAATGTTAGCTGCAGAAAGTCACTTTTTACAAGCTGAAGCTTTTCAAAGAGGTTACTTAACTGGCTCTGCTCAAACTGCTTTTGAGAATGGAATTACTGCATCTTTTGATTTCTATAATAAGCCATTTGGTACGTATGCTGCTGGAACATTAAATGCTGCAACTTATATTACTGCAACAAGCTCCAAAAATGGTTTAGGTTGGGCAGGATCTTCAAATAAAATCAATGCAATTATGACTCAAAAATACCTTGCATTAGCACAATGGAGTGGTATTGAATTATACATTGATCATTTAAGAACAGGTTTCCCTGCATTACCATTACCATCAGGTGTAACAACAACAAATAGACCAAACAGACTGATTTATCCATCATCTGAGTATTCTACAAACGGAGCTAACGTTCCTGCAGTAAGCAATGCTGATTTATTTACTGTAAACGCAAAAACTCCTTACTATTTACAATAGTAGTATATAATGTTTTACAATAACTAAAACCATCAGCCTTTGGCTGGTGGTTTTTTTTTGTATCTTTGCGCTATGGAAAAAGAAAACATAATATTCGGAATACGCGCCATTATTGAGGCCATACAAGCAGGAACTGCAGTAGACAAAGTCTTCATTCAAAAAGAAATTGCAGGGGAACTGATGAAGGATTTAATGAAGGTCATGAAACGCGCCAATATTAATTTCTCCTATGTTCCAGTTGAAAAACTAAACCGCTTAACGCCTAACAACCATCAGGGTGCTGTCGCAAGCATCTCTCCTATCGGTTTTATGGAATTGGAGCATTTAGTTGACTCTACTATGGAATCGGGTAAACAACCGCTGTTTTTAATATTGGACCAAATCTCCGATGCACGTAATTTTGGTGCGATTATCAGAACTGCAGAGTGCACTGGAGTCAATGGTATTATTATTCAAAAAGCAGGTTCCGCACCCGTCAATGGAGACACCGTAAAAACGTCTGCTGGTGCTGTCTTCAATGTGCCTATCTGTAAAGTAGAACACATTAAAGATGCTATATTTTACCTTCAAGGTTCTGGAATCAAAACCGTAGCTGCTACTGAAAAAAC
>CAZBJP010000119.1:2988-4542 GCA_964492205.1 uncultured Sediminibacterium sp. | reverse complement strand
TTAAAGAAAGCTAAAGCAGATTTGTTTTTTTCATAACGCATCAATTTCAATCCCTCATTTAACGGTGACACTGGTGCTTGTGCGTTTAAACCACTCAAAGCAATAGCAACTCCCATCATCAATACAACCAATTTTTTCATCACAAGTGTTTTTGTATTTTATAAATAATGCTCATTCAGGCCCATGTTTCGCGAATAATTCGAAAAATCAGGGGGTACCAAAGTTGACTCATAACGTTTCAACCATTATGAAGTCTAAAAATATTAATTTTTTCGCAAGAATGCTATTTAATTTTTAGTTAATTCTACTAAATCTTGTTAGCATTTGCAATTATTCTAATAAACTATTCCTTTTTTTAAACCCCATTTTTGCAGGAACTAAAAAAGAGCGTTTAAAAATAAGTTGCCCTCTCTCTAAACTCAGAAAATTTAAAAACCCAGTTCCAAGTCCTGCCGCATTTTCTTTGAGGATAAAATAAACGGGCAGTGTAAGTGGATATTGCGCCTTACTAATGGTGGCAGGTGAAGGCTTAGAAAAATAACCTTTCTCCAAACATTGTGTACATTCTACTAAACCTAATTTGACTTTTTTACGTAATTCAACTTGTGCCGGATCATAACCGTCCCCAATCCAATTCATACCCACAAATCCAATGGCATCTATATCTGTAGCGATATAATCAATCACTTCTTTACTACCATTAGCAGCAACTACATTTTTTCCAAAAGGCGTAGCTTTGGCTAAACTATCTTTTAAAAAACGGACTACACCTGTTAAATTATTCCCATCCATCACCACTTTTTTATCGGACTTGCCAGTCAATCTTTTACTTAACTCTTCCAAGCTGAAAACAGAATCTTTTGCAGATTTATGTACCAAAACAGCTATTGCATTATAGGCGAGAATGGCAAAATTGGGATTAAAACTCAGGCTTTTTTTATACTCGACTTGTTCTTGCTTATTTAAACCGCGGGTGACGAAAATCATCCTTGTGCTATCATTTGCTAAGTCTCTAAAACAATCAATTTCAGACTTATAACTTGCTATAATTTGCGCTTTTGGATTGCTAGCTAAAAATACTTTTAATTGTTCCTCCATAAATGGCTTGAAACTCTCCTCCACAGAAATTCGAATTAATCCCTCATTTGGCGTTTCTAAGCCCTTTGTGGACTTGCTTTTACAAGAAAACAAAAACTGAAGTAATACAAATCCCAAAATAAGTGTACGCATGTGCATTGTTTTTAGCTAGAAGCATTAATAATCTTGTTTCACTGCTCTAAAGAGCCTAAATCCACCATAAACCAAGCACATCGTGCCAAAAATGAGCCTAAAATCATTGTCAACATTGAGGGCCATCTCTATTTTCAAATATTTTGCACCTAACAGAACCAAGCCAATTCCTAAAATAAGTGCTGACATAGAGAAATCATAGATTCTTCTAAAGAAACGATAAGATTTTTCGGACTTTTCTCTCTGTTCCATATTGATCAATTTTAAAAGGCAAATTAAACAATTAACATGGTAACGATTTAAAAAATTATCTTTACAACCAAA
>CAZBJP010000119.1:0-2978 GCA_964492205.1 uncultured Sediminibacterium sp. | reverse complement strand
TTGAGTTCATGAGCAAACCTTCTCTACCACAAGGCACCAGAGATTTTAACGCAGCAACCGTTCAGAAAAGACAATATATCTTTCAAACCATACGATCTGTATTTGAATTATACGGATTTCAGCCTTTGGAAACACCCGCCATGGAACAATTAGAAACCCTGATGGGCAAATATGGAGAAGAAGGAGATAAACTTATTTTTAAGATCTTAAACAATGGACTAGACAATCCTCAAAAAACAGGAGCAACACAAGAAGGATTTCAGAAAATACTAGAAGGCAAGAATGCAACTCAAATCACAGAAAGGGCTTTGAGATATGATTTAACCATTCCATTTGCAAGATACGTAGCCATGCACCATGGCGCACTCACTTTCCCTTTCAAACGCTATCAAATTCAACCAGTTTGGAGAGCAGACAGACCTCAAAAAGGCAGGTATAGAGAGTTCTACCAATGTGATGCTGATATCGTTGGATCAGATAGTTTATTGAATGAGGTAGAATTAACAGCAATTTACTTGACTGTTTTCAAACATCTCAATTTAGACGTAGAAGTAAAATTAAATAATCGAAAAATTTTACTAGGCCTTGCACAAGTTTGCGGTGGTGAGGAAAAGCTAATTGATTTAACCATTGCTATTGATAAATTAGATAAAATAGGTTGGGAAAAAGTTGCAGAAGAGTTGGAAAGAAAAGGATTTACAGCAGCACAACAATCGACAATCCAAAGTTATTTAACTATTCAAGGAACCAACGAAGCAAAGTTGAAACAACTTAGCGCACTTCTAAATGGCAATGAAAATGCTGCAAAAGGTATCGAGGAAATACAATATGTTTTGGATTATCACGCTCAAAGTGGATTGGCAAAAAAATTAGTGGCTGATTTTACTTTGGCTAGAGGCTTAAATTACTATACAGGATTGATTTTTGAAGTCAAAGCAATAGATGCACAAATGGGTAGTATTGGCGGAGGTGGAAGATACAATGACCTAACAAGTTTATTTGGTGTACCGAATGTACCTGGCGTGGGCATTAGTTTTGGCGTGGATCGAATTTATGATGTGCTCGAAGAAAAAAATCTTTTCCCTGCTTCTGTAGAACAAAATACAAAAATACTATTCTTCAATTTAGGTGCAGCAGAAGCGAAAGAAGCGTATCACTTAATGGAGACATTAAGGGCAAAAAAAATTGCTTGTGAAATCTACCCGGACAAGAGTAAATTCGACAAGCAATTTAAATATGCAGAAAAGAAAGGTATTCCAAATATCATCATCATCGGATCCGATGAATTGAGTAAAAAAGAATGCACCCTTAAAAATTTAACCACAGGCTCACAACAGACTATTCCATTTGAAGCATTGGCAAAAATGTCATTTTAAAATTTAGCGGTTATGCTTATCCCAAAAAGTTGCAGTATACTCCTCTTCTTTTAAAGCAACTGCTCCTACTTCTTTTTTGCCTACCAACTCCATACCTTGGACAAAAATGCTAATTGACTCTACTGTTTTGCCTTCTTTTCTTTTAAAAATCACCAGTGCATCATAAGTAGCTAAATAGAAACTATCCACACCTTTTTTCTCTAAAGAAGTTGATCCCATTGCTGAATTGATGACCAAACTCGAGTCTTCTACCGTTAAAGAAACCTCAGCTACTGGACTTCCTTCCGCAAAGATGTATTTACCTAAATAGTCATTTAAAGGACCTGATTGGGCATTTACAGAAAAGAAAGCACCCATTAAAAGCAAGGTCAAAAAGCATAATTTTCTCATATTAGTTGATTTAAGTTTTGAGTTACCTAAAATAGGGCCTTTTCTTGAGTTTACAATAGAAATAATTGAATGTTAACAGACTGATCAAGTATCTTTGTAATATGGAGAAAACTAGACCAAATATCAGGGCAGTTGAGGTTGCTGAGATTGAACGATTTATAGCCAAAATGGAAGAAAAACCATTTAGGGTAAAACAGATTATAGAATGGTTATGGCAAAAACACGCCCATAGCTTTGACGAAATGACCAATTTGAGCTTGGATTTACGAAAAAAATTAGTGGAACATTTTACTTTACCAGCACTTACAATAGATACGACTCAAATGAGTAGTGACGGAACGATGAAGACTAGGTTCAGAACTTTTGATGATCATATGATCGAAGGTGTATTGATTCCCACCACTTTACGCAAAACAGCTTGTGTATCCTCTCAAATCGGCTGTAGTCTTAGCTGTAAATTTTGCGCAACAGGATACATGGAACGCAGTCGTAATTTAAATTTTGATGAAATATACGACCAAGTTGTGATGATCAAACAACAGGTGGAAAAAACTTATGATCAAAACTTATCCAATATTGTATTCATGGGTATGGGTGAGCCATTATTGAACTACAAAAATGTCATGAAGGCGATTGAAAAAATTACTTCTCCAGAGGGTTTAGGGATGAGCCCAAGAAGAATTACAGTGTCAACAGCAGGGGTGGCCAAACAAATCAAGCAATTAGGAGATGATCAAGTGAAATTCAAATTGGCTTTATCCCTTCATGCTGCGAATGACAAAAAGCGAAATGAAATAATGCCCATCAACGAGAGCAACAATATCGAAGCTTTGATTGAGGCACTTAATTATTTCTACAAAAAGACAGGCAACGAAATTACCTTTGAATATATCTTATTCAAAGATTTCAATGATAGCGAAAAAGATGCCATGGAATTGGTTAAAATCTACAGACAAGTACCTGCAGATTTGATTAATGTGATTGAATACAATGCAATTGATCGTTTCCCATTTGACAAACCAGATGAGGAAGGATTTGAAACTTTTGTAGAAATTTTACAAAAAAATAGAGTGAATGTTCGTGTGAGAAGAAGTCGTGGCAAAGATATTGATGCGGCTTGTGGACAATTAGCTAATAAAGATAATTAATAGCGCCCTATGAAAGCGAAAAGATCCGACAACTTTGACAAGTTTGCCAATAAGAAAAAAGGAA
>CAZBJP010000118.1:0-4547 GCA_964492205.1 uncultured Sediminibacterium sp. | reverse complement strand
CTACTGCCGAGATGAGTGCAAAGGGTGGTGTAGGTATGCGTATTGATTTAGATAAAGTACCTACACGTCAACAAAATATGAAAGCTTGGGAATTGCTATTAAGTGAGAGCCAAGAACGTATGTTGATGGTGGTGGAGAAAGGTAGAGAAGCAGATGTTTTAGCAGTTTTTGAAAAGTGGGATTTGTCTTGTAGTAATATTGGTGAAGTAACAGATGATGGCTTGTTGAATTTTTACATGCATGGTGAATTAGAAGCTTCATTACCAGCTTATGAGTTGGTATTGGGTGGCGGCGCACCAGTTTATGAGAGAGACTATAAAGCACCTGCTTATTTAGCAAAAGTGAATGCATTTGATTTGGCTTCTATAGCAGATACAAATAATTTACAGGAGACTGTAAAAGCGATGGTACAACTTCCAAATATTGCATCTAAGCGTTGGGTGTATACGCAATATGATAGTATGGTAGGTGCTGCTAATACTTCTACCAATGCACCAAGTGATGCTGCTGTGGTGTTAGCAAAAGGTACTGGTAAAGCTTTAGCGATGACAGTGGATTGTAACAGTAAATATGTTTTTGCTGATCCTGAAAAAGGTGCCATGATTGCTGTTGCAGAAGCAGCAAGAAATATTGTTTGTTCTGGTGGAGAACCAATTGGCGTAACCAACTGTTTGAATTTTGGTAATCCATATGATCCAGAAGTATATTATCAGTTTGTAAAGTCTGTGGAAGGAATGGGCGCAGCTTGTAGAAAATTCAATACACCAGTTACTGGTGGTAACGTGAGCTTCTACAACCAAAATCCAGATGGTCCGGTATTTCCAACGCCTACAATCGGTATGGTAGGTATTGTTGAGGATATGGGCAACAGGATGACTTTAGATTTTAAAAATGAAGGCGATGCAATAGTGTTACTTGGTGAACAAAGAAACGATATCGGATCTTCTGAATATTTAAATAAAATAAAGGGTATTGCGTTTTCTCAAGCACCTTACTTTGATTTAGAAGAAGAGTTTCAATTACAGAAATTAGTTGCAAGTTTAATTAAGTCAAAAAAGATTAAATCTGCTCATGATATTAGTGAAGGTGGATTAATTATTACTTTGTTGGAGTCAGCATTTTTCAATCACAAAGGTTTCAACGTAAGCTCAAATAATAGCACCTTAAGAAAAGACGCATACTGGTTAGGAGAATCACAAAGTAGAGTGGTAGTTTCTTGTGCTGTTGATCAAGTGGCTCATATAGAACAATCAGCTAAAGCTGCTGGAGTTGCATTTTCTGTTCTAGGGAAAGTAACCAATGGAGATGTAATGGTTGAAAATGAAAATTGGGGAACAATTTCTTCTTGGAAAAACGAATACGATACCGCAATAGAAAAGAAATTATAATTTAATGTCAAAGCAACCAACAATAGTAGTTACTGGAGCAGCCGGTTTTATCGGTTCTGTTTTTGTTCAATATTTAAATGAGCAAGGATTAGATCAGTTATTACTTGTAGATGACTTTGGTGTTGAATCAAAAAGAAAAAATTGGGAGTCTAAAAAATTTATTAAAGCAATTGAACGTCAGGCTTTTTTAACGAAGCTAGAAGCAGATGAATATGAGATTGATTTAATTGTGCATTTAGGTGCAAGGACTGACACAACTGAATTTAATTATGCCATTCACGAGGCATTGAATGTGGAATATTCTAAAGCTTTATGGAATTATGCTACCAATAAAAGTATTCCATTGATTTATGCTTCTTCTGCAGCGACTTATGGATCGGGTGAAAATGGGTATGATGATCGTCTTACTAACTTAGATAAATTACTTCCCTTAAATCCATATGGGGTTAGTAAAAATGAATTTGATAAATGGGCAATCGCTCAACCAAGCTGTCCACCTAGTTGGACTGGTTTGAAATTCTTCAATGTCTATGGTCCTAATGAAGCACATAAAGGAAGAATGGCCAGTGTGATTTTTCATTCCTTTAATCAGATCAAAGCTTCGGGTATTGTGAAATTATTTAAGAGTCATCGACCTGATTATAAAGATGGTCAACAATTACGTGATTTTATTTATGTGAAAGATTTAGTATCGGTGATTGATTGGATGATGCATACAATGTTAGATGGCAAATGGACAAAAGAGAAGAATGGGTTATATAATTTAGGTACGGGTAAGGCAAGGTCTTTTTATGATTTAGCTGCCAATACTTTTATTGCTCAGGGACTTGAGCCAAATATTGAATTTGTGGATATGCCCGAAGATATCAGAGATAAATACCAATATTTCACCGAAGCTAATATGGATAAATTACGTGCTGTTGGATACTCTAAGCCGTTTACAAGTTTAGAAGACGGTGTGCATGATTATGTGGCGAGTTATTTAGTACCCGGAAAGGGGTATTAAAATTTTCTTACTTTTTTATAGAATCAGTATTTACAACTATCCCAAGGCAATCAGCTCGCAAAAGAATTTACGGGCTTCCATCTGACGATCTTTTGCGTCTTCTCGCTCGCAATGGAATAGTATAATTACCAATCAGCTTAATAATACATATTTTTTATTATAAATTATCATTATCAATTTTAATCTTCATCCACATGGAAAATAATATAGCGATCATAGGTGGTGGGAACTTAGGGGCTTCAATTGCAGAAGGATTAATCCTAAGTGGTTTTGTAAATGCAAGTCAAATCATTATTACCAAAAGAAACCTATCTACCATTCAACATTTGGCGGATCAAGGAGTACATATAAGTACTGACAATGCCAATGCAATTAAAGCTGCAAAGTATATTTTATTGGCTGTAAAACCATTTCAAATAAAAGAAATTTTAGAGTTGTTAAAACCAAATTTGTCTGAATCACAGCACACTATTATAAGTGTAGCAACAGGAATTTGGATTAAAGATATAGAGACAATTGTTTCCGATCAATTTCCAATTATAAGGGCAATGCCGAATACGGCTATTTCAATTCAGGAAAGCATGACCTGTATTTGTTCCAATCAGTTAGGTCAGGGTAAGATTGCATTTGTAACTGACCTCTTCAATCAGTTAGGAAAGTCCATTGTTATTGATGAAAAATTAATGGATGCAGCTACAGTGTTGGGTGCTTGTGGAACTGCTTATGCATTAAGATTTATTAGAGCGAATATTCAAGGAGGCATTGAGATTGGTTTTAATGCGACTCAGGCTGCTTTGATTGCAGCACAAACTGCAAAGGGGGCTGCAGATTTATTGTTGACAAAAAATACGCATCCAGAACAAGAGATTGATAAAGTGACTACGCCAATGGGTTGTACCATTGCTGGATTAAATGAAATGGAGCATCAAGGATTTAGTTCTTCCTTAATTAAAGGACTCACTGCAAGCTTTGAGAAGATAAAAAACGATATGTAGTTTATCTTGACAGTTTTAAAAATAGAGAAAATACACTTATCCCTAGGCTCTCAGCACCCTTTGCTCGAATGTTCACTTCGGAATAGTATATTTTCTCTATTATCTTATTCATAAGAAACAAAAATCATTGTGTTAATGCGCTTTCAAGAAAGCAATTGCTTTCGCATAAGAATCCGCTTTAGCGGCAGCGTTAAAACTAGGATTGCTAGGATTCGCGAAACCATGACCAGCTTCATACTTATAAGCGGTCAAATTTTTACCAGCTGATTTCATGTTGGCCTCAAAATCATTCACCATTGCAGGAGAAGGGGACTGGTCTAAATTGCCAAAAAAGCCAATGATATCACATTGAATGGATTTCAATTTGTCCATATTGGATTCAGGACGACCATAGTACATTACAGATCCTTTTGCTTGAGGTCCAGCTAAAATTGCAGTTTGTAAACTCCACATGCCACCAAAGCACCATCCTACACTATAAATAGATGCTTTTGGTCCTGCGTGTTTAATGGCGCCTTGAATCAAAGCGACCATTCTGTTCATATCAGCACCACGCATTAATTTCATGGCGCTATCAGGTGTGGAAGCTATTTTACCATCATACATATCCACCGCCATCACATTCACATCCCCCAAATCCTTAAAATATTGATCTGCTTCCATTTTGATATGATCATTTAGCCCCCACCATTCTTGGATCACAATTAGCCATTTGTCTGATTTCTTTTTAGCAGGAATAAAATAGGCCTGTCCCGCTTTTCCATCAGCTGCATTGAATGGAACAATTTTACCCAATAAATTGGCTGGATTGACTTGGATAGGCGCTAGGTGCATTTTGGCAAATTTGGATTGGCTAGCTTCTAATTGATAAGCCTGCTGCGTCTCCATGTTTAGACATTCAATCACTTCTGCTTTATCAATTGCAGGATGTTGTGTTTTTTCCCATTGCCAACTTAGCAAACCTGCTGTCAAAAGCAGTACAATTAAGGTATAAAGGGGCTTTTTCATAGAATTAATTTTTATTTGATTTTAAGATGTTCACTTTTATATAACAGTTATAAACATTTATTGTTTAAGTGGTTTTATTCATTTTGTAGGCGGTATTTTTTAGCTTATTTTTGTATGACCTCTAAGAAATTTTCCAAAAAAAAGGCGGTC
>CAZBJP010000117.1:0-4675 GCA_964492205.1 uncultured Sediminibacterium sp. | reverse complement strand
ATTATAGGCTTTACTTGCGGAGATTTAAACGGCATTGGACTAGAATTAATTATCAAATCATTGTCTGATAGCAGACTCTTAGACTTTATGGTGCCAGTAATTTTTGCCAACAATAAAGCTATCAATTTTTACAAAAAGGGATTACCTGATTTTCAAATGAATTTTGCGACAGCACCTGACCTAGACAAATTAAATCCAAAGCAAGTGAATTTGATTCAGTGCTGGGAGGAAGAAGCTACGATTCAACCAGGCGAGTTAACAGAAATTGGAGGTAAATATGCATTAATTTCTTTAGAGCGAGCGGTTGCTGCATTAAAAAATAATAAAATTGATGGCTTAGTAACTGCCCCCATTCATAAAAAAAATATCCAATCCCCTAATTTTAATTTTAGTGGACACACACCGTATTTACAACATGCATTTGGTAATGTAGAAAATTTGATGTTATTAGTTGCAGAAAATTTAAGAATGGCCTTGGTGACTGAGCACCTCACCATTCAAGATATTGCACAGCATATTACAAAAGATAAGATTAAACAGAAATTACAAATTTTACATAGAAGCTTACAGAAAGATTTTGGCGTAGACAAACCACGTATTGCTGTATTGGCATTGAATCCTCATGCAGGCGATGATGGATTAATAGGTAAAGAAGAAATTGAAATCATCAAACCAGCAATCAAAGAATCCAAACAACAGATGTTGGTTTATGGGCCGTATTCAGCTGATGCTTTTTTTGCAAGAGGACAACATGAAAAATTTGATGCCGTATTGGCCATGTACCATGATCAAGGATTGATTCCTTTCAAGTCACTGGCATTTGGAGAAGGTGTAAATTTTACGGCAGGTTTACCAATTGTAAGAACTAGCCCAGATCATGGCACTGCATTTGATATTGCAGGGAAAGACAAAGCAGATGCCAGCTCTTTTACCGCAAGCATATTTGAATGTATTCGTATCATTCATGCAAGACAGGGATACCGTGACATGCGTTTAAATCCATTGAAAAAAGTAAGTCATAAAATGTTTGCTAATGCTGTAGATGAACGCTTGGAAGAAAATTGATCTGACTAAACTCTAAAATGGACAGGCTTTTTTAAGCTCCAATAAAGATTGTTTGCCCCAAGAAGGATTCAAAGATTCGGATGCTGTTTCAGCATTTAAATATTTTTCTGCTTTAACAATCATCGGCCTAGTTGCTTTGCATCCTCCTCCAAATAAACTAGGTAATTTATGTTGAATATTGGCTTCCAATAAATACACTCTTGGATTATTGGGATTGATTTTTTTAGCTGCCTTTAATGGCATTTTAATTTTATCTTCATAACTAAGCCATCTTAACACAGGATTGACAGACATCTTGGCGGTATTCGCCATACTTTCGGCACAATAAACTTCATCATTAATAGCGATTGATTTTGCCCTTGCAGCCCATTGAATAGCTTCATTGGCCAACTGTTCCCTATCTTCCATTTTTAATAGACACATTTGAGCTTTCAGTAAAGACGCATAATATGGTATCAACCAATTAGTTTTATCTACAGCATAAAGTTGCTCAAATTGCAAGTATAACTGTTTGTATGCATTGGTTTTATTCAGTTGATTAAACTGCATGACTGCCAATTCCAAAGATTTATTTTGATTGTTCACCTGCGCATTAGCAGGCAACTGCGTCATTATAATAATTAAAAACACTAGATATTGCATAGTTGCAATTTAAAACATCGAATTAGAAACTCCTTTATTTATTACATAGTTGGCATAAGTTATTTCTATTGTACCTTTCTTTTGCCTTAATGCTTTTTGCTTAGCAGCAGGGTCCTCATCACCAAATTCTAAAGTGATCCCATTAGGTAATTTATAATCCTTTGTATTAAATCCAAAAATAATTTTACTTGGAAGACCATAATTGGCATATTGTCCATATTCCATTGTAATTTCATATGTGCCGTTTTCTTTAGTCGTAGTAAAAGTCTTATAAACCAATGCATCAACTGGATCTATCCATAAGGTCGAAATGACCCAGTCTAATTTTTCATCTGTTGGAATTAATTTTATGGATTGTAATTGTTTGCCTTTATAAACTTGTGTGCCTGATTCAATAGCAATGTATTGCTTATTGTTCAATAAGGAATTGAGCGTAACAGATACGCCGCCTTTAGGTAGTAAGGATATGCCCCCTTCCTTTTTTACTTTTAGTAAATTAGGCTTCTTATAATATACTTTAACCTTCCCCAATGAAGCTTTAATAAAAGCGACATCTGTTTTCATGATCCCCATGGCTACATAATCGTTGACAATATTCAACTTTGCACTCACTTTTTCAATTAATACATTCGACTGCGCTTGAACTTCAAATTGAATCAACAGCAACATCAATGCCAATAAATTAATACTTTTTTTTCTCATGTCTAACAAATTATGTGTTTAAATTCCTAAACCTAATTAACTTAAAATATCTTTCTTCTTAATAATCCATACCGCAGCACCTACGAAAAGTGTAATATGCACTGTAAGCACTAAGATAGAATTCTTTATCTTGGTCATATTAAGAATACTACCTGTAATGGCGTCATTACTATCGTTAACTTGCAGGTCAAAGAATTCTTTCCAATTATTCATATGTGTTGTAAACAAATAAGGCTTGACCACGTTAAATAATGGAATATTCAATGTGCTTAAGATGGTAAAGAAAACGATGGCACTAATGGTGGCTACAATTGGCCCAATTGAATTGTTCGCTAAGCTTGACATTAAGAAACCTAAAGCTGCCAC
The DNA here is from genome assembly GCA_964492205.1 of uncultured Sediminibacterium sp. Taxonomy (GTDB): domain Bacteria; phylum Bacteroidota; class Bacteroidia; order Chitinophagales; family Chitinophagaceae; genus Sediminibacterium. The sequence continues at coordinate 1,900 of CAZBJP010000117.1, read as the reverse complement.
CGTCAACAAAGAAAAACTAGCGAAAACAAAAGCCCCCACATACCTCCAAAAGACATCCTGCTCTTGAATCAATACGACATAATTAGATTTCATTAGAAATAAATCGTCAGTTCCAAAAATCCACATACTTACAAAAAGTGCGAGAAAGGCAAGCCATACTAATAATAAAATGGTGTACAAACTTGCTGCTACAAACTTTGCTAAAACCCATTGAGTCCTGCTATACGGCGTAGTAAACAATAACCTCAAAGTGCCTAAATTAGCTTCCCCCGAAAGCATATCTGCAGCAATCAATGCAACCAATAAGGGCACATGCACCAATAATAATTGCAATAGGATATAACAGATCAAATAACCATTTAATATTTTACCATCTACGGTTAATGTATCGTTGATATCCTTCATTAAAAATGCCGCATATGCTTCTCCATCTATTTTTAAACCCATCTGTATGACTAAGATCAAAGCAGCAATCGCACCAAATGCAATATAGGTTCTAGGCCTTTTGTAAATTTTAAATAATTCTATTTGTATGATGGGCCACATGTTAATGAGTTGAAGTAAGTTGTAAAAAATAATCTTCTAAAGAATTTTTTGCTTCCAAAGACAAGAGTGCAATATTAGACGCCACTAAAAAAGCATTCAATGCTGGAATTTCCAACTTAGGAATACTCATATATAAACCCTCTCTACGATCCAACACATTAGATCGATAGGATGAATCTAATAATTTTTGTTTTGCGTCTAGGTCATCCAAGGTTTTAATTTGAACAATGGTTTTATTAGGATCCAACAAACTTTCGGTAGGACCTTCTGCCATTTTTTTACCCTGATGAATAATTAAAATATGCGTTGCAATCTGTTCGATTTCCGAAAGCAAATGAGAAGAGACCAATATCGTTTTACCTTGCTCCTTAGAAAGTGACTTGATTAATTGACGTATGTCTGCAATCCCTTGCGGATCCAAACCATTGGTTGGTTCATCTAAAATAATCAATGCAGGATCATGCAGTAAAGCAATACCAATACCTAGTCTTTGTTTCATACCCAATGAATAAGTCTGTACTTTATCCTCTGCCCTGTTTAATAAACCAACCAGCGCCAAAGTTGCTTCAATTTTAGAAGCAGTCACCCTTTGCTTTCGTAGTTTCGCAAACAAAGTTAAATGCTCTTTTGCGGTTAAATAAGGATATAGATCAGGTCGCTCAATCACCGCACCAACCTGCTCTAAAATTGTAGAACGATGGGCAGTTAAAGACTGTCCAAAAATTTCAATATGACCCTCAGTGGGGTGAATCAAGGAAAGTAGCATCCGAATGGTGGTACTTTTCCCAGATCCATTTTGGCCCAAAAAACCATAGACCTGACCCGCTTCCACTTCAAATGAAAGCTGATCAACTGCTTTTAGGTTACCAAAGCTTTTGCTTAATGCTTGTACTTTAATGACTGACATACTTCTATAACAATCAATTGAATTATTTGTTGCAAATCAACACCCTCTATTCACAAAAAAACCCCGAATAAATCGGGGTTTTATATCGTTAAATTAATCCTTATTTGTATTGAGGAATTAAGCTATTCGCAAGTTCTACCATTTGCTTTAATCCATCTTCAGGCAAGTTGCCCTTTTTGAATTCAGCCAATACATTTGGTAATTTATTTGTCATCTCTAATAAGAAATGTGTTTCAAATTCTTTGACATTTTTAACAGCTACTTCTTTCAACAAACCTTGTGTACCCAAGTAGATAATTGCTACTTGTTTTTCTACTGTGAAAGGAGTATACTGAGCTTGCTTCAAGATCTCAACGTTTCTTGCCCCTTTGTCAATTACATTCTTAGTAGCCGGATCTAAGTCACCACCAAATTTAGAGAAGGCTTCTAACTCACGGTATAATGCTT
>CAZBJP010000116.1:0-4698 GCA_964492205.1 uncultured Sediminibacterium sp. | reverse complement strand
TTAAATTTGAATTCATATGACGATTGAACAGATTAAGCGTATGAAGGACCAAGTGAGTGTCCTGAGGAGGTTTCTTTGACGTTGATAACCGTTTACATAAAATTGATTTAGACAAACAACTTTCCTTGTCACCAGGTTTTTGGGATGACAACAAGCGTGCTACAGCCACGATGAAGGAAATTAAATTAAATGAATATTGGACGCGATTGTTTCTGGATGTTGAAACGAGTGTAGAAGATTTTGTGGTATTATTCGAATTCTGGAAAGCAGGTGATGCGACCGAATTAGAAACGAAAGAGGCTTATGATAAAGCGATTCTAGCTATCGAAGAGGCTGAATTTAAGAGTACATTAAATAAACCTGAAGATGAATTACCTGCAATACTTCAAATTAATCCAGGTGCAGGTGGAACTGAGAGTCAGGATTGGGCCGAAATGTTGTTAAGAATGTACACTATGTATGGTGAAAAGCAAGGATGGACTGTGAGTTCCTTAGATTATCAAGAAGGGGATGGGGCTGGAATTAAATCTGCAACAATCCAATTTGATGGACCCTTTGCTTATGGTTTTTTAAAGGCCGAATCTGGTGTGCATCGCTTAGTACGAATTTCTCCATTTGATAGTAATGCAAGACGTCATACTAGCTTTGCCTCTGTATATGTATATCCTCTAATTGACGACACCATTGAAATTATTGTGAATCCAGCAGATATTGAATGGGAGTTTTATAGAAGTGGTGGTAAGGGTGGACAGAACGTAAATAAAGTTGAAACCGCTGTACGTTTAAAACACGCTTCTGGCATTATCGTAGAATGTCAACAATCAAGAACACAAGGGGAGAATAGGGAGTTAGCTATGAAAATGCTAAAAAGTAGATTGTATGAGGAAGAAATGCGTAAAAAACAAGAGGCCCTCAATGCGTCCAATGCAAACAAGAAAAAAATAGAATGGGGTAGTCAGATACGTTCTTATGTATTCCATCCCTATAAAATGATCAAAGACCACCGGACAGATTTTGAAGTGGGTAATGTTGGACCAGTGATGGACGGTGAAATTGACGGGTTTATTAAAGCTTATTTAATGCTTGAAAAATCGGAGGAAGAAATCAAATGATTAGTTTACTTTAGGTGATAGGATATCAAATTTTGTTCTTGGTTTAAGGTCAATCCACCATTTGAAATGATTGATTCTTAATGCTTCTTTTGGGGTTTCATATAGAGGTGTCATTTTGCCTGTCAATTGATTGATGAATACAATTTTTACTGGTTCATCATTATTAAAATCTATGGTAATTATTTGAGCATTTGAATGGTTTACACCAATGAATTTTCCTTCATTATCTGTTGCAAAATAAATATTTTCAGCACTGCCCTTTGTTTGCATTTTGTGTACTTTGCTCTCTACAAAATCAACTATAATTGTATTGCCTTTAAGTTGGTTAAAATAATCAGTGCTATCTACTGGGCTTATGGCCATGGCATTATTAAGTACCCTGAGTTGTTCTGCTTTTTTATTATTTAAATGCATGTAAATCGTATCACCGGTAAGTTGATTTTTATTTACCCATAGAATTGGCTGATTGTGTAAGCGAATAGTTGAATCTGCAAGTCCATAAAATAAACTATCCGCAATACCTTGTATGGAGTCGGAATAAATTTTTACATGATGGAAAGCTTCAATATATTTATTTAAACTGGAGTCTTGTATTAGGGCTTCTTTAAGCCTAACTTTAGGATTAGGTCTTTTTAAGTCTGATAATTTGCCACTATATAAGGTGTCTGCACTAATATATAAAGTATCTTTTGGCTGTTTAATCATCAAGGTAGGTAACTCAGTAGCTAATAAAATATCTTTTTTTCGATTGGTTTTTATATTATTAGCTAATAGATCAAAACTTAAACTGTCTTTAGATTTATACAAAGCGTTTCCTCTAAATTCTCCAAGACCTAATGAATCATCAATAGCCATCTCGTCAGCTATAAAAAAATAACTACTATCATCAATAGAAGAACGTTCATATAAATACCCTTTTCTGCTGCCAATATTATAATTGCCATTCTTTGTTTTGATGATTCTTGAGCCACTAATAATTTTAGTAGGACTAATGAAATTTGCTAATTGCGAATAGGTATTGTACTCTAAAGTATCTGTTAGGATACTATTATCAGGATCTATCAAAGAGACTTTGTTTCTAAACATCACATCTCTTGTGATACCATAATACACGCCCTCATTACTTTTTAAAACAGTTTTATTGCGAACTAATTTACCCCCTTTTTTATAGACGCCAATTTTTACTGCCACATCATAATCTAAAGAATCAGTGGTTAATGTACCTCGTCCATCTGTTAATTTAACATGTTTTCTGAGTTGCGCTTTTCTAGTATTTCCATCATATTTTAAATAGTCGGCATAAGTGTGCACTGAGTCAGCATCATTGATATGCACTTTCCCAAACCCTTCTAGCGTATTATTTGTTGAATTAACAATAATACTATCTCCATATAAGAATGTATTGCCTTGTTTAATTTTCACATGACCTACAAGGATTAGAAAATCCATGCTGTCCTGTTTTTTTATGTTGTAAGATTCGGCTGAAAGAAATTCAATCAATTTACCAGTATTATTGGCAACAGTAGTGGTGTCTTGACCTTGGGCATGTAAAGTAATCAATAAGATTGTGCCTAAAACAATATTAGTAAAGGTTTTAATCATGAGCCACAGTGTCCGATAATGGTTTAGCTAAAGGGGCGCTTTTATCCTTCTTGCCAAAAACTGAAATACTTACATAGCGTTTTGGGTGCACTTTAATATCATCTACTAAAGTATTGACGCTTTTAATTGTGCTTTGTAACTGAGTGTAAATATTTGGATCGTTTATTAACTTGGCTGCTGTGCCATTGCCATAATTTAATTTGTTAATTGTAGTATTTAAAGCAGTTAAAGCAATTTGAATGTCTTTGATTGTTTTATTTAAATCTGCATCTTTAATTGATTTGGTTGTGCTGTCTAAATTGCTAAGGATATTCGTGATCTTTTGATTGTTTTGATTCAAATTGTTTGTAAATGAATTTAGGTTATCTGCTGTTTTAGCGATAGACCCATTTTGTTTATTCAGCATGCCTTCAACCGACAAAATAGATCTGTTTAAATTAATTGTTGTTGTTGAAAGATTTTCAAGAATTACTTTGAAGTGTTGACGGTTTTCGTCATCTAATGTTTTATTTACATTTCCTAAAACTTTCTCTAAAGATGTAATTGTGTTTTTTATTTGTTCACCAAGTGGCGAAAGTGTATTCATAAAATCACCCAATAAACTTGCTGCAGGTGCTGTTTTAATTGTATCTCCTGAATGAATCATTGTTGTGCTTTTCCCAGGAACAATATTAATTGCATTGGTGCCTAGAGGATTTTCTTGAATCGTTGCAATTGAGTTTACAGGAATCTTATATAATTGATTCAACTTAATACAGACAATTAATTCAGATAAATTGTCATTCATATTTTCAATCTCAAATACTGTTCCTACTTGAAAGCCATTTACAAATACTGGATTGGAAACAATTAAACCCTTTGTGTCAGTATATTTAGCGTATATAAACGTCCCTGATTTAAAGAATGTTTTGCCTTTAAGAAAATTGAATCCTAAAATTATTAGCGTAACTGCAATAACAGTTAAAGCGCCCACTTTGGTTTCATTGGATACACGCATAGTAGTCGGTTACTTGAATTATTGCAAATTTAGCTAAAAATTAGCCTAATTGGCATTTGCCTTTTGTTGATTATCTAAAGAGTTCTTGTAGCGTTGTAATGCTTTTGTAATGGCTTCACAAAGCTCATTTTGGCCATTTTCACTATTTAAATATGCTTCTTCCTCTGGGTTTGATATAAATCCCGTTTCGATCAATACAGCGGGCATGGCGACTGCTTGTAACACCCAAATACCTGTTGGACGCTGTTTTGCTTCTCTACTGACCCTTCCGGCGGCCTTAAATTCTTCTTCAATCGTTAAGGCCAAACTTGCTGCTCTTTGGAAATATTGCTGTGCTAAGATACTAGCCATCATCTTTTTTGTTGGGTCTTGCTCAGATTCATATTCTTTAATTTGCTTTAAAGAAACAGAGTCTAATTGCTCTACTACCTCATCTACCATCTCACTTGCTACTTCCTTTCTAAGGTCTGATTTCCCTACATTGTATATGTAAGTCTCTGTTCCCATGGCTGTACTTGGAATATAGGTCGTTTTATAAATGGGCACTTCACGTGTCACCTTTCTCTTCTTTCCTTTTTTCTTTACAGTATAAGTCTTTTTTGTGTAGCCTACCACTTCTTTGACAGCTTTACCTCTTGCAGAATTGGTATGAATACAAACAAATAGATCGCCTTTGGCAGCATTCGCTATTTTAGCTTTTTCAACCACTGAATGGTAAATATCAGTAGTTCTAGTCATTACTACTTCTACATCTGGCATAGCCTGTTTTATGAAAGCCTCCAATTTTAATGAAATTGCCAATGAAACAGCCGCCTCTGTGGAGTATTGACCTTTCGAACCTGGATCCGTACCACCATGTCCGGGGTCAATAACGATTCGTTTTAATGATTTTGGGACATTTTGGGCGTGAAGATTGAATCCAAAACTAGTAAAAAGGGCTATTAGGCTAAAACCCAATGCTAAAATCATTCTATTTTGCTTCATAAT
>CAZBJP010000115.1:3538-4704 GCA_964492205.1 uncultured Sediminibacterium sp. | reverse complement strand
AAGTTCGTATGCAGTAGATTGGTTTGTTTTTGGCACATCGCTAAGTACTGATGATTTACTTCTATCTACAACAAAACTTTTATTAGCTACATCATAATATATAAGTGTTTGTTCAGTAGTTGCTGTATTTTTATGTAAAACGAAACCTACTTTGGTTGCTGTCCCTGGATTTGTTTTGGCAATAATTTCATATTGAGAACCACTTGCTCCATTTAAGATATTGGTGCTTGAATCATCATAACTTAAATTACTAAAAGACGTTGATTGACTACTTCTCAAATTTAGAAGATTGGGATGGGGTACCTGCTTGATTTTAGAATTTACAAGAGTCCATAATCTTGGTAAACTGAATACATTAGCCCAACCCTGACTCTTATGCTTTGCAGAAGTTACATTATCAGGAATAATCCCAATCGCAGTTAAATTTCCATTAGCATCCTTACCAATGGAAGGAGATAATAATTGATTGATTAATTCTAAACTTGTTGGCACTTGTGAATCAACAATAAATTTTGAACCATTAAAATTACCTGTCCAGTATAAAGAATTCGCATTCGGAAGTTTATTAATCAAAAGAATCGATTTAGACCCAAAATTATAATATATAGGCATTTCCCAGAATTCACCAGTCTGATCTACACTAGGACTACCTTCTAACATAGTCCCTTGTAAATCCCATTTAGTAAAATCTGACATAGCTGATTTATATAAAAACAATCCACCTCTAGCAGTTCCGTTTCTTAATCCGGTACCCACCATCATATACCAATTTGAGTTATATTCAAAAACAAAAGGGTCTCTAAAATCAGCATGAGTATATCCGGTTGTAGGAGCACTTGTAATAACAGGAGGAGTATTTTTAGTCCATATGTCAAAAGGTGAATTTGATTTTGCAAGTCCTATTGCCGCCCTAGCTTTGTTAACCCCTGTGTAAAATAAATAAGGATTGTCTCCTACAACTGCTACATGTCCTGACCAAATACCAACTTCATCAAACCCTGGTTGAGGCCATAACACCTGTTGTTTTTCTTCCCAATTGACTAAATCACCGCTCACATAATGTCCCCAATTTATATGCTCTAAATAGGGTCCGTTAAAATTACGTTGACTAAATAGATGGTATTTTCCTTGTAAATAAAATAATCCATGTGATTCATTTGTCCATC
>CAZBJP010000115.1:2738-3528 GCA_964492205.1 uncultured Sediminibacterium sp. | reverse complement strand
TACTTAGGTCTGTGCTTATCGTTTTTATATCTTTCTGCTATAGGTATTGACAAATTAGGTGTTGGTACAGTCACTGTACTAAATTGAGATTTAATTTCATTAGTAGTTAAAATATTGTCCCAAACACTCACTTTATCAATCGCCCCAGTCAATCCATTAGTATCAAAACCCGCAACAGTTTTAATCTTAGACTCTTTTCCAATAAATATAGACGCTGAATTATCCCACACAAGACTACCTCCAGTAAATGTTTTAGTTTGTACCAAATCTCCATTTAGATAAAGTTCAGCTTTTCCATTTGTTCCAGTCACATTCATTGTTATAAAACTCCATTTCTTAAGTGGAATTTGAACATCCGAAACGATCTGATTTAATGTGCTTCCCACCATACATTGACCAATTATTCTCCCATACTGATCAACTCCTAAAGCAATCCCAGCCCCTGTTGATGGATTCACGTTTGAGAAAATAGAAGCTACCGTATTTTCAGTAATTGGGTCAGCATCTTTTCTCTGCACAGGAAAAGCAGAAGGAGCTACCCATCCAGTTATTGCAACATTTGAAGTTGGATAAGTGATATTAATTTTACCAGAAGCCCAACCATAAAAACCATTCACAACTATGGCATTACCCTCTACGCCTACTATCCTCTCTGCAGACCCACTAGGAACATTAATCGCTAAATTTGAACTTGATTTACTTTCATTTGTTGTTTCTCCAGTTGATTCATTAAACTTGAATGAAACGATTTCTTTAGCAATAACCGTTGGTTGTGGTTTTGGATTAGGGT
>CAZBJP010000115.1:0-2728 GCA_964492205.1 uncultured Sediminibacterium sp. | reverse complement strand
AGGAAGGTGTCTTTAAAGAGTATTAGATATTGTTACATCAATATAAAAATTAAAATATTATTTTAAAATGCTAAAAATCAATATTTTACAAAAATCATATTTTTTTTATTTTAAAAAAAATAATGTAATTTATAAAAATGTTACACCGTACAATTTCTATCAAGAATTTCTATATTCTTTTGGAGAGATTAAATATTTGTTTTTGAAGGCTGTGGAAAAATAATTAGGTGAAGCAAATCCACACGAATAAGCAATTTCAGAAATATTTAAATCTGATTCTTTTAACATTTGAATTGCTTTGTCAAGTCTAAAATTAATTATATAATCTCCAATTCCAATATTCAAAATAGCTTTCACTTTGCGATACAATTGTACCCTAGAGATGTGTAAGCAAGAAGCTAATTCTTCAACTGAGAAATTAGAATTATCAATATTGGAAACTAAAATAGCATCAATTTTATTTAAAAAATCTTTTTCATTTTTTCCTACTCCTACAATGTCTGTAATTATACTATTATTATTGGAGTAAAATGTTCTAATTCTCTCTCTATTAAATAATAAGTTTTTAATAGATTGCTGTAAAACTTTTAAATTAAACGGTTTATTTAAAAATAAATCAGCCCCTGATTCTAAGGATTTAATATAATTTTCTTGACCATCCATAGCGGTTAAAATTATGGTAGGTATGTGAGACGTTAATTCATTTGATTTTAAAATTTTACAGATTTCAAATCCATTCTTTTCTGGAAGATTCAAATCACATAGTATTATATCCGGAATTGTTTCAAAAGCTTTTTCAATTGCATCATAGCCATCTGAACCAAAAACTGAATATTCGGTTTGCATTTTAGAAATTAAAAATTCTAGTAACTCTGAATTATCTTCAATAATTAAAATGGATTGTTTTTCTTCGGAACCTAATTCTGAAGTCTGAGTACTATTGTCAGTATCAAAATATTCATAATCTAATTTAGTTGAACTAGAAGTGGATTCCGATAGATGCACCATTGATTCAGGGAATTGATTATCTATGGGCAAAGTCACTCTAAATTCTGTGCCAATTCCGGAAAGAACTTCAATTGTTCCATGATGTAAATCAATAAATTTCTTAGATAGATTTAGTCCTATCCCAGAACCATTTTTTGTACTATTTGAACCTTGATAATAAATTTCAAAAATCTTGTCTCTTTCACCCATTGGGATACCAATTCCATTATCTTTAAATGAGATACAAACATTTTTTAATTCATCATTTTTTCTAATCTCAATTTGTATTTTACCGTTATCGGTTGTAAACTTAAAGGCGTTCGATAGTAAATTATAATAGACTTTATCCATTAGATTTTGGTCGATATACAAATCTAATTCCTCACAATTTGAAACAATAGTATATTCAATGTTTTTCTTTTTAGCTTCTCTTTTAAACTCCTCGAAGATATCTAATGAAAATTTATATATATTGATTTTACTGGGTCTAATTATAAAATCTTTATTTTCAATTTTTCTAAAATCTAATAACTGATTTATCAAGCGCAACAATCTCATAGAATTATTGTGCATCAAGACTAATTCCTTCTTGAGATGTTGGTTTTTATTCTGGAACTCATCATTCAAAGATTCGACAGCACTTAAAATTAATGTAAGAGGTGTTTTAAATTCATGAGAAATTCCAGTAAAAAAATTAATTTTAGCTTCATTACTGATTTTTAACTTTTTTGCATATTTCTGTATTTCATTTCTTTGAATACTAATTTTATCGTTATTTATCTGAAGCATTCTATTCTTATTCCGTATTGAAATCATACTATAAACACTAAAAATCACCAAAAAAACAATAATAACTAAAAAGAAAGTTAGTAATTTAATTAAGTTAAAAAGTGTGATATATTCTTTTTCTTGTTCTTTAATTACATTTTGCTGTTGTTCTATATTAAGCATTTGTTGAGAAACCTTATCAAATTGGTTACTCATTATACCAGCATTCAGAGAATCAATTAATGTAGTTTCGAGTTTAGTATTTTTGGGTACGATTTCTTTTTTTACAATTTGTAATGCAACTTTTATAGCTTCACTCCCTCCTGTCGGATATAAAACTGTAGCTGTTAGTTTTCCTTCCTTAACTGCTTGAATTCCTCCAACAGGCCCATTTAACCCATCAACTCCGATAAATTTGATATTACCTACTTTATTTTTTTTCTTAGCAACTTCCCAAACTTGTAATGCAATATTATCATTAAATGCAAATACATAATCCAAATTTGGAATACTGTCCAAGACTCTACTAAATGATTGATTTAAAGAATCCAAACTTACTGCAGTAATACTTTTTCTATTAATATTAGAGAATTGATTTAATACTTGTTTAAAACCAAGACTTCTTTCAACTCCAGGAGAAATGTTAGTGGTCGCTCTAATTTCAAGTACATTTGTTACTTTATTCGCTCTAGATGCAATATATTTTCCTGCAATTTTTCCAACTTCTACATTATCAGACCCAATGAATGTGGTATAATTTGACGTATTAACTTTTCTATCTAATATTATAATTGGAATCCCTTTTTTAAAAGCTTTATCTATTACAGATGTAATAGAATCGTTCCCTAAAGGTGCAATAATAATAACATCCATATTATTGTCAATCATATTTTCAATATCACTGATTTGTTTCTTGGAGCTACTATTTGCATTATATATGGAGAGGTCGATTTCAGGGTGCAGTGAAGCCTCG
>CAZBJP010000114.1:3521-4767 GCA_964492205.1 uncultured Sediminibacterium sp. | reverse complement strand
GGCTTCAGGATTTATAACATTTGCTTTAAAAGAAACAGTAAATAGAGAACGACCCTTTGTAACTTATCCAGGTATTGAACAAGCGACAACAGCAACAGGACCGTCTTTCCCATCAGGGCACGCTTCTTTAGCTTTTGCAACTGCCACTTCCTTGAGTATGGCGTATCCAAAATGGTACATTATTGCTCCTTCGTTTGCGTGGGCAAGTGCGGTAGGCTATTCTCGTATGGCATTGGGCGTTCATTATCCAAGTGACGTGTTAGCTGGTGCAATCATAGGAAGCGGATCGGCTTATCTTTGCTATAAATTGAATAAATGGGTAAATAAAAAACAGAGTAAAAAAATCCCACAGCTTTGGGAATAAATAGTTTTTTTTACTTAAAATCAAATACTTATGTTTTATATATAGTAAAAATAAAAAGGTTACGAATATTCTGAAAATACAATGAAACATACTTTTTAAAGAAAGTTTTGAGGCTCTCAACTGTTTTACAGAAGAACATAAAAACGCCTTTTGATACGATTTCAGTATTTTCAATTTTGTGGTTTTAAAAAACAAAAATAATATGATTTCATTTATTAAAATTGTAGTGTTTTTTATCCTTGCTGGTTTATGTGAAATAGGTGGAGGTTATCTCGTTTGGCTTTGGTTGAAAGAAGAAAAGTCGATTTGGTATGGTATTTTTGGAGCAATAATTCTTGCTTTGTATGGATATGTGATGACTTTACAAACCGTTTCTTTTGGAAAAGCCTATGTTGTATATGGTGGAATTTTCATCGTAATGGCATTAATATGGGCGTGGAAGATTGATAATTTTAAACCGGATAAATACGACTTAATAGGCATATCTATTATAATTGCTGGTATAGCAATTATTTTATTTATACCAAGAAAATAAAAAAATTATGAAACATCAACAAAAATACGATGCAAAAGGTAAGCAACTTTGTTATACCCGTAGCCTATATTATTTATATGATTACTCGTAAAAACGGTTAAATTTAAAAAAATACTTAATTTAAAAACTAAAAATGGATATAAATGCAGAATTAATTATAATTTCAAAACTTATTGTTTCCTTTTTGCTGGGTGCTTTCATTGGTTTAGATAGAGAAAGGCACGGTCGGGATGCTGGAATAAGAACATATGCAGCCGTTTGTATCGGAGCAACATTGTTTACAGCCATTACAGCACATTTGGTCAACAATCCGTCGGACACTTCAAGAGTAATTGCTAACATCATTA
>CAZBJP010000114.1:0-3511 GCA_964492205.1 uncultured Sediminibacterium sp. | reverse complement strand
GCAAATATTGTAACAGGCGTTGGTTTTCTAGGTGCTGGAATTATTTATCGCAATTCTACTGCAGGAACATCACACGGATTAACAACAGCAGCTACGGTTTGGTGTACATCAGCCGTTGGTGTTGCCGTTGGATTAGATATGTTTATTATAGCTATAATAGGTGCTTGTTCGTTGTATTTTCTACTTTCATTACACCATCAAAAATGGTATATAAGATGGAAGCAAAAAATGATACACAAGTATGGAGAAGAAGACTGCAACAATTAGTATTTAAAATAGTGAGAATAATTTAAAAGATAATAATTATGACTACATTAAACACAACTTCTGCTGAATCAAAAGTTGCATCACCTATGGTAAAAATCTAGTATTTATTAACTTAAAAAAGAATTAGTCAACTTTGAAATTCAAAATATTTATAATTATGCTACAGCTTTTAGATTTTACAGGGGAAAATATCATAGCTACAAGGGCAAATGATTTATTGGGTATTAAAGATTATGAAAAAATTCATCCTTTTATCCATAATATTATTGGTACTGGTAAAAAAGTTCGATGGTATTTTGAAATGGACGATGATTCTGGTTCAAATGGTTTTTGGGAAGATGGTGTTATCGAAATCAATTATGGGAAAATGAATTTTACACATTCTGCGGATATCGAAAGAATTGCTATTGTAGGTGTTAAAAAATGGGAAAAGAGTATGCGTTCAATTATGAAACCATTTACAAAAGCCAAGTTGATGTATTTCGATTTGCCCGACAGAGAAAAAGCAAAAGAATGGATTCTAAATCAATAAGTAGAGATTGAAACAAATTACATTGATAATAAATAAAATAAACTTAAACATAAATACTTTACAAACGATAAATTGATTCGATGTACATCAAAATTAAATAATTATGAAATTAAAATCAACTTTAACTTGTCCCAACTGCGGATACAGAAAAGAAGAGATAATGCCAACCAATGCTTGTCAGTTCTTTTATGAATGTGAAAAATGCAAAGTAATACTCAAACCATTAGAAGGGGATTGTTGTGTTTATTGTAGCTACGGTTCAGTAAAATGTCCACCAATACAAGCAGGAGATAATTGTTGTTAATTAATATCAAAACAAAATGAAACACCAACACAAATACGATGCAAACGGCAAACAGCTTTGTTGCACATTGGAAGAAAAAATAAATCAAGAAACTGATATTGAAATCGGTTGTTGTGCTGTTGACTCTAAATCAGAACATTCCGATGATGACGGACACGACCACGAGCATTCCCAACAAAGCGAAAGCACCCTTAGAATGTTCGTTCCGGCGATTTTGAGTTTTACGTTATTGCTTATTGCAATTGCATTCGACAACTATTTTCCACAAACTTGGTTAACGGATTGGGAAAGAATAGTTTGGTATGCAATAACTTATTTACCTGTTGGTTTACCCGTAATAAAAGAAGCTTTTGAAAGCATTCGAAAAGGCGAAATATTTTCAGAATTTTTACTGATGTCGATTGCTACTATTGGAGCATTTGCCATTGGCGAATATCCCGAAGGTGTGGCTGTAATGTTATTTTATGCAATTGGCGAAGTATTTCAAATGCTGGCCGTTAAAAGAGCAAAAAACAATATTAAATTATTGTTAGATCAAAGACCTGATACTGCTACAGTAATTCAAGGTGAAAATACCATTTCAAAAAAAGCATCTGAAATTAAGATTGGAGAAATTATTCAATTGCGCCCTGGAGAAAAACTGGCACTAGACGGAAAATTGCTTTCAGACAGTGCTTCTTTCAATACCGCAGCTCTAACAGGTGAGAGTAAACCTGATACGAAACAAAAAGGAGAAACCGTTCTTGCTGGAATGATTAACCTAAATACTGTTGTTCAGGTGGAAGTTTCAACTGCTTATTCTGATAGTAAACTCTCAAAAATCTTGGAAATGGTTCAGGAAGCCACCGCCAAAAAAGCACCTACGGAACTATTTATTCGAAAATTTGCTAAAATATATACGCCAATAGTAGTGTTTTTGGCAATCGGAATTTGTTTAATTCCAATGCTGTTTGTCGAAAATTACATTTTCGCCGATTGGTTATACAGGGCATTGATTTTCTTGGTAATTTCCTGTCCGTGTGCGTTAGTAATTTCTATTCCTTTGGGATATTTTGGAGGTATTGGTGCAGCAAGTAAAAATGGAATTTTAGTAAAAGGCTCGAATTTTCTAGATATAATGGCATCTATTCAAACAGTAGTTATGGACAAAACCGGAACGCTGACCAAAGGCGTTTTTAAAGTTCAAAAAGTGGTAGCCGTTGATATTCCTGAAGCTGATTTAATAAAATTCACAGCAGCATTAGAAACCAAATCCACACATCCGGTAGGAACTGCTATCATTGAATATGCCAAAGGTTCAGAAAAAGAGGTAACCGTTACCGATGTCGAAGAAATTGCAGGACACGGATTGAAAGGTAATGTAGAAGGAAAAGAAATATTGGCAGGAAATGTAAAATTAATGAAGAAATTCAATATCAGTTACGATGCTGAAATCGACAACACACCATTTACAATAATAGTTATTGCCATCAATCAAAAATATGCAGGATACTTTCTAATTGCTGACGAAATAAAAGAAGATGCAAAAACAGCTATCGAAAGTTTGCATAAAATAAACATCAAAACCGTAATGCTTTCGGGAGATAAACAAGCCGTTGTTGATGCTGTTGCCAAAGAACTAAACATTGACCAGGCTTTTGGAGATTTATTGCCAGAACACAAAGTTCAGAAAGTAGAAGCGCTCAAAAAAGAACATCTACATATTGCTTTCGTTGGCGATGGTGTAAACGATGCACCAGTAGTTGCCCTTGCCGATGCCGGAATTGCAATGGGTGGTTTAGGAAGCGATGCTACCATCGAAACCGCTGATATTGTCATTCAAAACGACCAGCCTTCAAAAATTTTCACTGCAATAAATATTGGCAAACAAACTAAGAAAATAGTGTGGCAAAATATTGCATTGGCTTTTACAGTAAAAGCGATCGTATTAATTCTTGGTGCAGGAGGATTAGCCACGATGTGGGAAGCCGTTTTTGCTGATGTGGGTGTGGCATTGTTGGCAATATTAAATGCGGTTAGAATACAAAGAATGAAGTTTTAGAGTGTAGTCATTATTTAAGAAAAAGCATATTTAATTTTAGAATTAATGTCTTTTCTGATTTAATGTACAAACTTTTTAACATAATGTTAATGCCAAATCAATATAATTTGATTAAATTTGGTGCAAATTAAAGCATAAATGAATAAGTTTCACATTTTAGTAATAGTTATACTTGGTTTCTTCTTGATGCCAACGGTAACTTTTGCGTGTGGTAGTCATTCAGAAAAAAATTCTTGTAACAAAGAAACTTCTGCAAATACAGAAAAGATGGATTGTTGCAAAAATGATAATCATTCAAAAAATAAAAAAGGCGAAGGCTGCAATGGAAAATGTGGTCATTCAAATTGTGTAACTACTTCAACTCAAT
>CAZBJP010000113.1:0-4828 GCA_964492205.1 uncultured Sediminibacterium sp. | reverse complement strand
ACACGGTACTGTGACACGTCACTTCCGCGAACACCAACAGGGTAATCGAACTTCTACCAATCCAATTGCATCTATTTTTGCATGGACAAGAGGGTTGGAATTTAGAGGTCAATTGGATAATAACCAAGAATTGATTCGTTTTTCTAAGGCTTTAGAGGAAGTTTGTGTTGAAACAGTTGAGTCTGGCATCATGACCAAGGATTTAGCTGTTTGTTTGCATGGTAATAAAGTAAAACATGGTGAACATTATGTGTACACAGAGGAGTTTTTAGATGCATTAGATAATAATTTGCAAAAGAAGTTAGCATAAACAAATTGAATCAACATAAAAAAGCCACTCAATTGAGTGGCTTTTTTATGGAAGTTTGATCACTTCAAAAACTAGTCGGATTAACCTTTCTTTTTCATTTCAGCACACTTGCCATCTTTCATACATTTCTTATCGCATTTATGTGCTTTAGTTTCTTTCTTGCAGTCTTTGCAATCTTTTTTACCACAGTTTGCAGAAGCTGTATTGGCAGCCATTAATAAAACTGAAGCGAATAAAACAGTAGCTATTTTTTTCATATGATAATTTTTAGGTTTATAATAATTTTTCCTATTTGCAATTTAATTATTTATTATGAAAAATTTGAAATCTTCCCTTATGATATAACTCATTTTTCATAAAATCTTATCAGGTTTTATTTCAATACCTCAAGTATCGGTTTGCCAATTGAACCACTAGGCATTTGAATACCTAAAAGGGTCGTCACTGTTGGTGCAATATCAGTCATGTAGTTAACAGAATTAACCTGAGCTTTTTTGATACCGTTTCCATACCATAAAAGAGGAATGTGGGCGTCATAATTATAGAATACCCCGTGTGTCGTTCCAGTGGTATAGCCGTCCATATAACCTGATTTAGTGACTATGAATAGATCGCCACTTCTTTGAGGGTTGAAACCATTCACAATGCGTTCTCTCAATTGAGCTGGTAATGGAGCCTCGGCGGCTTCGCGGGTCTCAATGACTTGTAAAATCCCTGGTTTTTGTTCGACATAGTCACGAACCATATCAATAAGATCCTCTTGGTCTACATCTAAACTATCCATTAATTTATGGTTAAAATAAATATTATATTCACTAATTGCGGAGATTAACTTTTCATCCATCCCTTTTTTTGTTAGTAGATTGCCTAATTCTTTTTTGATACTTGATTCGCTAATTAAGCCACCTGGGATATGGTGTTTTTTAGCAAAGTCCGGAATATTTGCGACTGCGTGGTCTGCAGTTAAAAAAACAGTATAATTATTTTTACCTACTTGATTGTCTAAACTTGCAAATAATGCTGCAAGTTGCATGTCTAATTTAATATAGCCATCCAATGTTTCCCAAGCATTTGGACCGAAAGCATGTCCAATATAATCTGGCGAAGAAAAACTGATTGCTAACAAATCTGTAATATCATCCTTACCCAATTGTTCATTTATCAATGCTTTTTCTGCCAGTTCTACAATAAGGTTGTTGCCAAATGGGGTGGAAGCGATTTTACCATAATCTTTTCCAATAAATTGTGATAAAGAATAAGGGAAACCTTTTTGTTCTGAACCAAATGGTGTTGATTCATAGTTATTCATGTCGTTATCACAATTAGATTCATAGACAGACTTTGCTAAACTAAGGTTCCAACCTTTTGTATAAAAACTATCTACACGATGTTGATTATTGTATTCACTGACCCATTTTGGCAAGCTTTTCCCATAATAGGTGGAGCTAATAAAATTACCAGTTTTGCTGTCATACCAATATGCGCCATCTGCACTATGTCCAGCTGGAATTATGGCACCTCTATCTTTTATAGAGATACCAAATACTTTACTTTTGAAGTTAGTTGCTAATTTTAATTCATCTCCTATTGTGGTTGTCCATAAATTGACTGGACTCATTTTTCCTGCTGCACTTCCTTCTACGCCTACTGACGCCACATTTTCATCTTCTACGCAGTACACTGACTTTTGTTTGAAATTATCAAACCACTGATTACCAGCTATACCGTGTAAGGCTGGAGTCGAGCCTGTGTAGACAGCAGCGTGTCCGCATGCAGTTACAGTTGGTACATAAGGAATAAGGTTATTATTACAGCTTGCACCTTCATTGACAAAGCGCATAAAGCCTTGTTGTGAAGTGAAATGGGCTTTAAATTGATTAACATAGTCCCAACGCATTTGATCAACCACAATACCAACTATTAGTTTGGGCTTGATTGGAGTAACTGATCGGTTTGATTTTGGTGCTTGAGCATTGATGCCTAGTGATAATAGAGCTAAGCATAAAGTGGAGTAAATACGCATGTTCACTTGATTTTAGTGCTGCAAATTACGGATAATTATAGGCCAGTAAGCTAAAAAATTATTAAATTTGCACCTATAATTAGAAACCTATGGCAGATATATTCGAAAGGCTGATCAAAAATTATGGACCAATTGGTCAACATCGAGAAAGAGCTCATGGCTATTTTGCGTTTCCTAAGCTTGAGGGTGAAGTGGGTTCAAAGATGAAATTCAGAGGTCAGGAGATGATCGTTTGGAGCTTAAATAACTATTTAGGCTTAGCTAATCATCCAGAAGTTCGTAAAGCAGATGCTGATGGTGCTGCTCAATATGGTTTGGCCTTGCCAATGGGTGCGAGAATGATGAGTGGAAACAGTGACTTGCATGAGCAACTTGAGAGAGAACTAGCTGAATTTGTTCATAAGGAAGATGCGATCTTAATGAACTACGGATATCAAGGTATAATGAGTGCGATTGATGCTATCTGTGGCCGTCACGACGTGGTGGTGTATGATGCGGAATGTCATGCATGTATCATTGATGCTTTAAGGATGATTCCAGGACATCGTTTTGTATTCAAGCATAATGATGTTGAAGATTGTGAAAAACAATTATTGAGAGCACAGGCTCTGGTGGATAAACAACAATCAGGTGGAGTGTTAGTCATTACAGAGGGTGTGTTTGGGATGGCTGGTGATCAAGGAAAATTAAAAGAAATTGCTGCATTGAAAAAGAAAGTTCCATTCCGCTTATTGGTTGATGATGCGCATGGGTTTGGTACATTAGGTAAAACGGGAGCTGGCGCTGGCGAGGAGCAAGGTTGTCAAGATGAAATTGATTTATACTTCTCTACATTTGCAAAAAGTATGGCATCTATCGGTGCATTCATGGCAGGACCTAGAACCATCATTGATTATATTCGTTATAATATTCGTTCTCAAATTTTCGCTAAAAGTTTACCAATGCCTTATGTAGTGGGTAACTTGAAGCGTTTAGAATTATTAAGATCAAAGCCAGAGTTGAAAGATAATTTGTGGAAAAATGCGTTAGCACTACAAAACGGCTTGAAAGAAAAGGGCTTTGATATTGGTAAAACAGATTCAGTAGTGACTCCGGTTTATATGAAAGGTGGGGTAGAAGAAGCCACTGCAATGGTCATGGATATAAGAGAGAACTACAAGATTTTCTGTTCTATTGTTGTCTATCCAGTGATTCCAAAGGGACATATCATTTATCGCTTGATTCCAACTGCTGTGCATACACAGGAAGAAATTGATTTAACATTAAAGGCATTTAGCGAGACCAAAGCAAAATTAGATGCTGGAGCTTATAAAGTTGCTGAAATTCCAGATATGGCTAATAAATAAAATGGGTAAAAAATATATTAAATGAGTCTCCAAAAGAGACTCATTTTTTTTTAATTAAAGTAATCAATTTGATCTTGTTCTTTCTTAAGTACTTCGATGCTTACGTTTAATTCAAAACCTATCAATAAAATCAATGCATTGATATAGATCAATGTCATGACCACCAATACGGTTCCGATTGAACCATATATTTTACTGTAGCTACCAAAATTATTCACCCAATAAGAAAAACCTAATGTGGTCACTAACATCAATGTGGTAGATAAGATAGCGCCTGGTGAAAGCAAAGGCCATTTCTCTTTTACGTGTGGTGCATATTTGTAGATAAATGCATTGCCATAAAACAGCAATAAGATAATAATGCCCCATCTTATACTATTCCAGTAAGGAAGAATTGCTTTTCTTTTTATATCAAATACATTTCTTAATAGTGTAGTTAATTGGTCTTGTCCTATAAGCACTAATAAACTGGCAAAAACGAGTAGCATCAATATTAGGGTTAATCGAAGTGCCCTCATTCTTTGATGTAAAAAGAAAGGCTTATTCTGCATAATGGATTTATCAAAACTTCTTATGATACCCGTCATCGCATTGGATGCATAAAATAACAGTAACAGAAAACCAAAGGAGAAAATACCCACGTGTTGACTTAACAAGTCATTGATGATATCTAATATGAATCTATAAGTACTTGTGTTTGGAGAGATGTCTTTGAAAATGGATAGGATTTGTTTTTTTATTTTGAAGCTTTTTGGAAAGTATGGAATGATTGAAAATAAAAATAAAAATCCTGCAGGTAATGCCATAATCAAATTAAATGAGATGGCAGATGCGCGATCATAGAGTCCAATCGTATTCAATTGTTTAAATAAAAACTGAAGCACTTGAAATAAGTTCACTTCCTGAAAACCAGGTATAACAATTCGTTTTGCTTTTTGTTTAGCAAAATGTAACGGGATTTGAATGTATTGTAATAATTTTTTCAAATGAGGTATGGGTCTATTTATACTCTTTTGTTTTTTTTGCCTGATACGCATCTAATTTCTTCTGGTATTCCTTAGCGTATTTATCATGTTCTGCATAATTATTACTAAAATGATGGTATCCACTAAAATCTGCTTTCGCTACAAAGTAAAGATAGTCTGTTTT
>CAZBJP010000112.1:0-4850 GCA_964492205.1 uncultured Sediminibacterium sp. | reverse complement strand
AGCGCTCCAGGCCACCAGAACAACCAAGGGCTGATGCTGAAGGTGTCTTGATACTCGCTAATCAGAAGGCCTAGGGATACGTCCGGTGCCATTACGCCGAAACCTAGGTAGCTCAGAGCGGACTCGGTCAGAATCGCGCCTGACATCAGCAGCGTGCCGGCCACGATAATGACTCCGATGGCGTTGGGCAGAATGTGCTTGAAGATAATGCGGCGATCAGACGCACCTGCAACTCGAGCTGCATCGACAAACTCTCGCTCACGAAGGGTTAGGAATTCAGTTCTCACGAAGCGGGCCAGTCCCATCCAGGCAAAAAATCCCAGCATGAGAGACAGTGGTAAGACTCCGAGGTTTCCGAACCTGAACCCGATCACCGCCCCGATAACGATGGTCGGCGTCACGAGGAACATGTCAGTGACTCGCATAAGTATGGCGTCGACAATACCCCCGTAATACCCAGCGATCGCACCAATAGTGGTTCCGATTCCGACACCCAAGAGTCCAACGATGAGCATCACCATGATTGACTGCTCAGCACCGCGCATAACGAGAGCAAAGTAGTCGGTTCCAATAATGTCGGTGCCGAAAGGGTGCGCTCCGATTTGGACTCCGGTTCCATCAATGAACTCGGGAAACACGTCAAGCGTTGGACATCCAGTAACTCCACCGTTGCAAGTTGCCATAATTGCACCTGCCGGGTCGATGTCGGTAATCGAATACGGCCACCATCCCTTTACTGAGATTGGCTCTTCCTTGCTGCCAAGGTGAATTCCCGAAGCAGAAAAAACGAAAATGATGATTCCCATTAGGGCAAAAAGCGAACCCATCGCCGCTTTGTGCTTGACGAATCGTCTCAGAATGATTTGACCTTGGCTGAGACCCTCAGTCTCACGATTGGCAATCTCGTTTTCGTTCTTATCGGCGAAAACTTCTGGTTCAGTGTTCTTGTCAGACATCGGCTTTTTACTTTCTGATTCGAATTCGGGGATCTACGACTCCGTAGAGCAAGTCTGCGACGAAGTTTGCCAACACAGTCAGGCTAGCTGTGATGATGAATACTCCCATGAAGAGGTTTAGGTCGTAAGACCTGATGGCGTCATTGAATAGCTGACCCATTCCCTTCCAAGCAAAAATACCCTCGGTGATGATCGCTCCGCCCAGAAGCCCTGCGAAGTCGTTCACCAGGATTGTTGTCATCGGAAGCATGGCGTTTCTCATACCGTGACGCACTATAACGGTGCGCTCTGAAAGACCTTTAGCCCGAGCGGTACGGATGTAGTCCATGTTCAAAACTTCAAGGAGGCTTCCACGAGAGAAGCGGACATAACCTGCAAACGAAATCAGAGTTAATGCGATAGTGGGAAGAACAAGGTGCATGGCAGTGTCCAGTCCGCTTATCCAGAAGTTGCCCATCTGCTCCGGAGTAAGGAGGTCATTGGCCTGGCCCAGAGTTGGTACAGGCCTACCGCTTACCGCGTCCGAAACCATGTAGTTCGCAAACTCTTGCATGAATCTGTCGATGATGATCGGCCCAGTGGCGAGCAGGGCTGTAAATAGACCGACCCTGACGTAGACACGACGGTCGATTGTGCTAACGAAGCTACCGATAAGCACACCTACGCCAATGGTGATCACAAAAATTGCGATTACATTCAGGAAGCTAGCATCTGGGCCCAGTAAGCCCTGGAGCGGGATGTACAGCAACGTGGTCGCAACTGCCGTTCCTAGGCCAGCCAACACACCCTTCTTGTTATCAAAGCCTGTAATTAGCTGGATCACAATCGAAGCACTTATCAGAGCAAGGAACCCCACACCAAAAATGCCCAAACCTGGGTCGAGGAACCACTTAGATGAGCTGACAAACGATAGGACGCCAGCCGCAAACAGCGCTGAGCCGCCCAAGGTTGCATAAAAACGCAGTCGGGACCCCCCGAGAATGCCCGCAACTATCAAGCCAAACACAATAGAAGCTATTGCTATTGCGGATGCTGGAATAGTGGGATCAACCAGGAAGTCATTGAACTGAATGGCCATGTACTCCTTCAGGAGAACAGCGACCCAGAAGATTGGTAGCGAGAAAAGAAGGAAGGAAATGAAGGTCACAACGTAGTCAAACCGGCTGTACTGGCGAATCGCGGTGATCATTCCAACGGTGATTCCGAGGATAACGGCCAAAAATGTAGCCGTGATGACGAGCCTAATTGTCACAGGAATTGCGAGACCGATTACCTCGATGACTGGAATGTTGGCCCGGGTCAGACCCATGTCAAAGTCACCCCAGAGGCCCCCAAGAATTCCGCGAAGCCAGGAGAAGTAGCGAATTGGTGGCGGAACATCTAATTGAAGATCGCGAATCATCTTCGCCATCAAATAGTCCTTGTTTTCCTCGGTGCTCTCCCCGAATACAGAGAGCGGATCAGAGGAAAAGGCCTGAAGGTTATAAGCCAAGAAGCTCGCGCCGAAAACAACAACAAGCATCATGCCAAGACGTCGAAAAACGTAAGCTAACAAACTATCTTCCTGACCGCGGAATGACCGCCCACTTCATTGTGCTGCGCATAACTTGCCAGCTCCTGGTGAAAATTCTAACAATGAAATCTCAAGCTGGTACCTTGATAAAAAAACTGGGATGCCCGATGGGCATCCCAGTTTTTTTGATAACTAGCTAGTGACTAGTAGGACCACTCGAAGAAGTTCCAAGTGATGTTGTTTCCTACCGGAGCTGGCTTTACGTTCTTCAAAGCCTTGGTGTAGGCAGTGATAGTTGGGTTAGCGTAAAGAGCAAGTCCCCATGCGTTTGCCATGATGATCTTGTCTGCAGCTAGACGCTTTGCAGTCGCCTGCGAAGCGGTCAAAACATCACCCTGAAGGCTCTTCAAGATGCTGTCCAGAGCTGAGTCGTTCCAACCCCAAACGTTGTTTCCACCGTCAGACTTGAAGATCTCGGTTCCGTTAGCCTGGCTCAAGCTGTTTAGACCGAAGCCATACATGGTCACGTCGTACTTGGCGCTGGAGTTGTCTCCCGAGCCAAATAGGTCAGCGCTGGCGTGGTCAATCACGTTGAAGCCGGCCTTCTTGGCCTCTGCAGCGATAAGTGCTGCAAGTGCGTTACGAGTGGTGGTGTTTGCGTGAGCAAACTTCACGTCTACAACCTGGTTGGTAGCAGATGCAGTTGGGTAGTACTTCTTTACGATCGCTAGCGCCTGAGCGGTGCGGTCGGCCTGAGTGCCCTTGCTGTAAATGCTTACACCCGATCCCTTGGTAATGGTGTTGTACTCAGGGGTTCCCTGGAATGCAAACTGGGTGTCCAAGGTGGTTGCGTCAGACTTCACTGGCTTCACAATGGTGTCAACCAGCTGCTGACGAGGAACCGCTAGCAAGAATGCCTTGCGAAGGTCCTTGGCACGCTGGCTGTTACCTGCGAATGGTCCGGTGTACTGGTCGCTGTTGCCAGCTGCAGTGTCGGTGCGAAGGTGTAGGTGAGAGTAGTTTCCACCAACCTTGGTTAGAACGGTTACGTTAGGCATCGCCGATAGAGCGGTCTTGTCGGCAGCCGTTGGCAAGGTGTTGTAGTAGATGTCAATGTCACCGTTGCGCAACGCCTGCACGGCAGCGGTGTTGTCCTTGATGATCTTGATTACAACAGTCTTGATTGGGTTCTTGGTAGCCATCTTTGGACCAGAGGTGTACTTAGGGTTGCGAACCAAGGTCATGGATGCACCCGCGGTGAACTTGGAAACGATGAAGCCACCGTTGCTGATGAGAAGCAATGGGTTGGTTGAGCCGTCAACCTTGGTTACGTCGTAACCAGAAGTCCATACTGCACCCATCTTCTTTAGGTGGGAGGTGGTCTTCTTGTTGAATGCTGCCAAGAACTTGTCCTTAGCGGCCTGGTTAACAGCAGCAGACTGAAGACCCTTCTTGCCGTCAGCCATCAAAGAGATCGCGTGAACTGGGCTTGGTCCAGGAGCAAGCAGCTGCCAGTCTGGTAGTGGCTTGTCAAACTTCACTGTCAAGGTCATCTTGTCAGCGCTTAGCTTTGGAAGACCAACAACGTGTGAGCCGTAAGCGCCACCGTAGCTGACGGAGTCAAAGGCTGGCTTGACATCAGCGTTCGAAGGGTCGCCTAGTCCAGCTTCCTTGGAGTACTTGTCTGCCTGCACGATGTGCGATAGAAGAAGATCGACTGCGTCGATAGGAGTTCCGTCAGACCAGACCTGGCCCTTCTTGACGGTGTACTGAATCTGGAAGTCCTTTGGCTCCTGCTTTACAACCTTCATGGTTCCAAATGCAGTGTTCATTACCAACTTGGCGTCCGAGTTGTAGTACCAGAAACCCATTCCAGTCAGCGAGCCAGAAAGCGCGTTGTAGCTGGTGTTTCCGTTGCTGGTACCGGAGTTTAGCGATGTGATGTCCGCGGTGGACAATAGGGTCACGGTTGACTTGGTCGCTGCCGAAGCCGGCGCTAGTGCACCAGCCGAAAGGCCAACGGCAACCAGCGCAGTTGCCGCCGCAGCAGCAATCGAGCGCAATGCCAGATTTACTTTCATTTCTTTTCTCCTTTGAATGAAGGCCACTCCAGCTGACTTGCATGCTTGCGAATGCGACGTCAAACCCGACTGACCTAGGGCAAAAAAAGCCTAAGGCATCACTTGAGGGTAAAGCTAGCTAAATTCCAGTTTGCCCTGCGTTTTGCAAGCGTTTACCGAACTGTTACATTGCCCATTGAGGGGGCGATGCTCCATGCCAGACAAGGTTCTGTTTTTAGAGCCCTGCCTGCAAAACCAAAATCGACGGGAAAATCGCGAAGAGCACGGTTACCGGCAGGATCAAAAAGATGGTGGGAACGA
>CAZBJP010000111.1:0-4877 GCA_964492205.1 uncultured Sediminibacterium sp. | reverse complement strand
CCTGAAACTGTGATCATTCTGGCGATGGCAAAGGAAGCCACCCTGCCAATACGATGTTCAAAAATGTGGGCGCAAATTCTAATAAAATACTATCTCTAACGACAATACCAATAGTCGACAAGGGCACTAAGGGGCTGACTAATTGAGAAGCAGTTTGTACCGTCGTTACTGCACCTAAGAAAAAAGAGATGATTACTACAATTGGTAAAGAACCAATGCCAATGTCCACACATTGTCTGATATACTCCTTCCAAAACATTCTTTTGTTTTCGGAGGCAGTAAACATGCCTTTGAGCATCAACAAATATTTACCAAAGAGGGTGAAAAAATCCATGGCTCTAATTTCTATTTCTTTTTCTTTTTCAATTTTTTCCACCAGCTCGTTCTCTCTACTTCAGTGGCAGTATCAATTCTGGTTTTCATCTGTGCGTCTACTACAGCGACAGTAGCCATGTTAATGATATTACGTACACTTGAACCTAATTGTAATACATTCACTGGCTTTTTCATACCCAACAATACTGGACCAATCACATCAACACCACCAATTTCTTTTAAAAGATGGTAAGCGATATTTCCTGCTGCTAGATTAGGGAAAATTAATACATTCACATCCGCATCCACTAAATCACTGAATGGATAATTTTCTTTTAGAATCTCTTTATTAAAAGCAAGCATGCCCTGCATTTCACCATCCACTACTAAAGAAGGATTTCTTTGTTTTACAATTTTTGTTGCTTCGGCAACCATTCTTGCTTCTGGTGTGTCACTACTTCCAAAATTAGAATAACTCAACATCGCCACTCTTGGCTCAATATTAAAATTACGGACTTCTTTTGCCACCAACAAGGTAATATCTGCTAACTCTTCTGCAGTTGGACTAATATTAACCGTCGTATCAGCCAAGAATAAAGGACCCTTTTTAGTTAATAGGATATACATCCCAGCAATTTTTTTCACCCCTTCATCCACACCAATAATTTGCAAGGCAGGCTTGATACCATCTGCATAATTACGTGTTAATCCAGACAACATAGAATCTGCCTCACCCGTTTCCACCATCATGGCACCAAAATAGTTTTGTGTACGCATTAATTTTAAGCTCTCATATTTATTAATACCCTTACGTTGTCTTTTTTGAAACAATAATGAACCAAAAAATTCGCGCTTTGCTTCCATCTCATCGCTTCTCACATCAATTACTGGCAAATCATCTATATCAATATTATTAGCTGAAGCAATGTTTCTAATTCGTGTTTCATTTCCCAATAAAATTGGATAAGCAATACCATCATCGTATAAAATACTTGCTGCTTTTAAGATCTTCGTATTCTCTGCATCTGCAAATACCAAACGTTTTGGATCACGTCTTGCTTTATTACTAATTAAGCGCATCATTTGATTGTCTAATCCTAATCGCTTATTTAATTGTAATTCATATTCCGACCAATTAGTTATTTGTTGTTGTGCTACACCAGAAGCAACAGCTGCTTTTGCAACAGCAGGTGCCACGGTACTTAATAACCTTGGATCTAGTGGCTTTGGAATAATATATTCTGGACCAAAACAAAGATTCTGTTGATTGTACGCCATATTCACTAAGTCAGGCACAGCTGTCTTGGCTAATTCAGCCAAGGCTTTCACTGCAGCCAATTTCATGGCTTCATTGATGGATGATGCGCGCACATCCAATGCCCCTCTAAATATGTATGGAAAACCAAGTACATTGTTTACTTGGTTAGGATAATCTGTTCTACCTGTCGCCATAATAATATCCTTACGAACTGAGCTTGCTTCTTCATAGCCAATCTCTGGATCTGGATTTGCCAAGGCAAATACCACAGGATTTTTTGGCATAGACGCTATCATTTCTTTTGTCACTACATTACCCACGCTCAATCCTAAAAATACATCTGCATTTTTAATGGCTTCTGGCAAAGTCATTTTATTAGACTTGATAGCAAATGGTTTTCTGTCTTCTCCTAAATCTGTTCTTCCTTGATGTAATACACCATCCTTATCAAACAAAATAAAGTTTTCATAGCGCGCACCCAACGCTACATATAATTTTATACAAGCCATGGCTGCTGCACCTGCGCCATTCACCACAAACTTAGCTTTATCAATTTTCTTTTTTTGTAATTCCAATGCATTCAACAAAGCAGCACTACTTATAATAGCAGTACCATGTTGATCATCATGCATCACCGGAATGTTCATCTCCTCTCTTAACCTCTGCTCAATATAAAAACATTCAGGCGCTTTGATATCTTCTAAATTAATACCTCCAAAAGTAGGTTCTAAGGATTTAACAATTTGCACAAACTTATCCGGATCTGTTTCGTTGATTTCAATATCAAATACATCAATGTCTGCAAAAATTTTAAATAGTACCGCTTTGCCTTCCATTACTGGTTTACTCGCTAAGGGTCCAATATTTCCTAATCCTAAAACTGCTGTACCATTCGTAATCACACCCACTAAATTTCCTTTTGCAGTGTACTTATAGGCTTCTGCAGGGTTATTTTTAATTTCAGTACATGGAATTGCAACACCCGGGCTATAAGCAAGTGATAAATCTTTTTGGGTTTTAGCTTCCTTTGTTGGAATCACTTCTATTTTGCCAGGTCTTCCACCAGCATGGTATTCAAGGGCTTGCTCTCTTCTTAAATTGTCTTTATTAATTTTGTCTGCCATGTATTAATTTTAAAACGAATGTTAGTTTATATGTGTCACAAAGCTAAGGAAATTATCAAAAGCAAGTTAAGCGTGCAACTGCACCCCTAGCCAAGCCATCATTCCTACTCCTTGTTCAATTGCAGCTTCGTCTATATTAAAATGAGGGGTGTGTACATTATGTATAATACCAGCTTGTTCATTTCTTACACCTAAACGGAAAAAGCATCCTGGAATTACCTGAGAATAGTATCCAAAATCCTCTGCACCCATTCTTTTCTCCGTTTCTTCTACATTTTCTTTTCCCATGTATTGGTCGGCCAATTTCCAAGCTGCTTCTGTTATCTGAGGTTCATTGTCTACAGTTGGATACCCCACGTCTACTCTAAAATCAATTACTGCACCTGTGGCTAAAGCTAACCCTTTCGCTTGTTGCAACATTAATTCATGTGCTTGGAATCGCCATACTTCATCCATTGCTCTAAATGTTCCCATCAATTTTACTTCACTTGGAATAACATTGGTTGTATTACCGCCATGTATTGAACAGATTGATAAGACAGAAGGATTTTGAGGATTTCTATTTCGAGAAATAATCGTCTGTAAACTTTGAATCAACTGTGCAGCAATCAGAATAGTATCTACCGTTTGATGTGGTGTTGCAGCGTGTCCGCCAGGTCCTTTTATGCTGATGTATAATTCATCAGCACTGGCCATCACACGTCCTTTTCTAAAACTCAATTTACCTTCGTTCAAACCAGGATGAACATGTAAACCTATAATGCCCTGAGGCTTTGGATTCTCCAATGCGCCATCGCGAATCATATAACTTGCACCACCTGGATTTTTTTCTTCACCAGGCTGGAACAATAATTTAATAGTGCCTTCAAACTCTTCTTTTAATGTCCATAATACTTTTGCGGCTCCTAATAAAATAGTGGTATGTACATCATGTCCACATGCATGCATTACCCCTTCTTTGGTTGACTTATAATCAATTTGATTCTCTTCAATAATAGGCAAGGCGTCCATGTCGGCTCGCAATGCAATCACACGCTTGGATGGATTCTTCCCTTCAATAATTCCCAACACCCCAGTTGTAGCAATCACTTTAAAGGGAATACCAATTTTAGTGAGTTGCGCTTGAACAAATTTGCTTGTTTCAAATTCTTGATAACTCAATTCCGGATGTGCATGTAAATGTCTTCTTATAGCAATGTTTTCGGCCTGATGCTGTGCAGCTAAGGTTTTTATTTTATCGAGTAACATAGTTAGTAATTAGTTTTTGTTTGATCAAGCTGCGCCCCAGTAACAATAGCCACACCTGCACTACACCCAATTCGAGTTGCACCTGCTTCAATCATCGCTTTAGTGGTTGCATAATCTCTAATACCACCTGATGCTTTGATCTGCACAGAAGCAGGTAAGTATTTTCTGAATAATTTCACTGCTTCAATACTTGCGCCTTTTTCCGCATAACCAGTAGATGTCTTTAAATAATCAATCCCTGCAATGCCATAAATATCACAACATTTGATGATCTCATCGTCCGTCAATACACCAGACTCAATTATAATTTTTATTACTTTACCTTTAGAACGAATCACTGGCATGATGTGATTGATCTCGTCTGCAATCGCCATCCAGTCTCCGTTTTTAATCGCAGAAATATTGGCTACCACATCTAATTCATCTGCACCATCAACCATTGCTAAAATAATTTCTGCAATCTTAGCTTCAGTAGCGCTATAGCCAAAAGGAAACCCAATCACAGTAGCCACTTTTACATTAGAACCCGCAGTTAACTCTTTAGCTAATTTTACAAAATTAGGTGGCACACAAACTGCTGCAAATGCATGTATTTTTGCTTCCTCGCAAACTTTATGAATATCTGACACCAAACAAGTTGGTTTCAAAATAGTATGATCGATGTATTGATTGACTGGCAACATAATTTATTTTTTAAGCAAGGTCTTTCCCGTGACAAGCTTTATATTTTTTACCACTACCGCATGGACAAGGATCGTTACGGCCAATCTTTGGACCCACAGTAATAGGCGCTTGCTTTGGCGTAGATGGATCATGGTATTCATTTTCTCTTGGCGTACCATCTTCTGTTCTATTGGCACTCAACTTACTCAAATCTGTTTTTTGTTGACGCCCTTCTTTTACCTCATTTGCTTCCAAAGGAATATGTGCAT
>CAZBJP010000110.1:0-4905 GCA_964492205.1 uncultured Sediminibacterium sp. | reverse complement strand
TTAATGTATTGATTTACAAGAATAAATCAATTGGTTACCGAAAGAACGGAGCCCCGAAATTAAACAATTGAAACCAATATTCAATGTGAACAAATGATATGTGGGTATTTTTCTATAATTATGCAACCAAATGTTAGTTTTTTTGGAAGCTATTTAGATTCTAGCACAACTAAATCATTGAATGCTATTTCATATTCTTTATTCAATGACCTTATTAATGCTTGTTTATCGTGGTAATTCTTTTCAATCAATTTAAAAGCTGCTGGATCTGAGTAGATAGAGGCATCTGCCATTTGTAATTCAATGGCCACTTTTTCCTCATTTAAGGTGTTTATATTTTGCTCTAGTTGAGCAATCGCTTTTTGTAATTTCTGTATTTGTTTTTGTAACTCTTTGTCTATTGGACCTGCTTTAGCCTCAGCTACAACTAGTTCCACTTTTTTTTCGACAGGTTTTGGTATTTGTTTTGTTGCTTCAGGATTGGCTGCTTTTTGTTTTGCCATGCGTTCTTTCCAAGCTACCCACTCGGTATAGTCACCTTTGAATTCGATGATTTTTTCATCTTCAATTTCCCAGATTTTATTGGCTGTTTTAGAAATAAAATATCGATCGTGACTTACTAAAATTATAGTGCCATCGTATTTTGTCAATGCTTCTGCCAACAACTCAACTGTAGCCATATCTAAGTGGTTGGTAGGCTCATCCAACATTAAAAAATTGGCTTTGCTAATAATAGTTTTTGTAAGTGCAACCCTTGCTTTTTCTCCTCCACTTAATATTTTAATCTTTTTGTCTACATCATCTCCGCCAAATAAGAAACAGCCTAATAAAGCACGTAATTCTAAATCAGTTTTTTTAGTGCCACATTCTTGTACTTCTTGTAAAATAGTATTGTTTAGATTTAAGGATTCCAACTGGTGCTGTGCATAAAAACTTTCGTCCACATTATGTCCCCAAACCCTTTCTCCATCAAAGCTTTCCATACCAGCAACAATTCTTAAAAGGGTAGATTTTCCTTTTCCATTGGCACCTATTAGGGCAATTTTGTCACCTCTTTCAATTTCTGCAAAAGCATTATCTAAAATTGTTAAACTCGGGTAGCTTTTACTGATGCCTTTTAAGTCAACTAATACTTTACCTGGTGTTTTATCAACTGCAAAATTGATTTTAATATTAGGCCTTTCTATTTGTACATCTTCAATGACATCTAATTTATTTAATCTTTTTTGAATAGACTGAGCTTGTGCAGCTTTAGAGGCTTTCGCTTTAAATCTTTCTATAAATCTTTCTTGTTGACGAATATAATCTTGTTGATTTTCAAACGCTCTTTGTTGAATTTCTACTCGTTGTACTTTCTCAACTTCATAATAAGCATAATCACCTGTATAAAAATTGAGCTGTTGTTGGTATACTTCAACAATCTTATTGACCATTTTATTCAGGAAAAATTTATCGTGACTCACAATCACCACACTACCCTTATAATGCAATAAATATTTCTCCAGCCATTCAATACTCGGTAAGTCTAAGTGGTTGGTAGGTTCATCTAATAAAAGTACATCTGGGGCTTGTAGAATCATTTTAGCTAACAAAACACGCATTCTCCAACCACCACTAAATTCTTTATAAGGGCGAGTTAAGTCTTTATTAGTAAAGCCAAGTCCATGTAACACTTCTTCTGCTTTATGTTGGATATTGTATCCATCCAATACATCAATTTCATGTAATGCATCTGTATATTTAATTAAGATGTCATTGTCTTCTGGATTGGCTTCTAATGCTTTACCAAGTTCCTCTATTTCTTTTTCTAGTTCACGCACTCTTTCAAATGCGCCTAAAGCTACTTCAGTGATGGTTTCGCTGGTATCAAAACTTAATAGATCCTGATGTAAGTAACCAATAGTGGTATCCCTTCCTTTTTCTACAGTTCCTTTAGATGGGGTATATTGACCGACTAATAATTTTAATAAGGTAGATTTTCCTGTTCCATTGTAACCAATGAGGCCAATTCTTTCACCTGGTTGAATATGCCATGTAGCATCTGTCACGATGGCTCTAGCACCAAATTCAAAAGTCACATTTTGTAATCCTATAAGCATATTAATTCAATTCTGAGCGCAAAGTTACTATGTTGCAGTGGCTATTAATGCATAATTTTGAAAAAAATCTTTATGGCTAGACTTCTTTTTTTATGCTTTCTTGGTTTGATGTTGGCTTGTGAAACAACTTCAATTGACCAAAATCAACCAATAGCGACTGTGTTCCAAAAAACAAGACATGATGCAAGTTTGGATGCAAAGATGCAACCTTTATTAAAACAATATTTGGCAGTAATAAACAATATACAAGAGCAAGATAGTGTCAACTTGCAGATGCATGGCGAAAAATTAATTCAAATTGTGGATAGTTTATCAAATCAAAAACTATCACATGATACTTTAACTCAACGCAATGCATTACAAGGTTTGTTGAATATCCAAGCGGAAATGACAGCAATTTTGTTAGAAGTAAATAACAGTGAGCGTCATTTTGGTGCCAATATGTTGAGCTTACACTTTATTGATTTGCTGGCTTCAATTGGTTATCAAATGCAATCCATTTATCTTTTTTCAGATGCAGAGGGTAGAAATTGGATTGGGTCGAATAAAAAATCAACCAATCCGTTTCAACAAAATGATCAAACATTATACGAAGCTACTCAGATTTTAAATGAGCTTAAATAAGGTATGCTAGTTGAGATTAGGCGGTTCGTAAACAATCAATAATTTTGCATTAATTTTATTTGTTGATGTAATAAAATATTCCTGTCTATTTTTACCATCTTTAAATAAAAGTAAAGCAGTATTGGGCGGCACAGTACCCATGTTATGAGCAACTATAATTACTTCGTGTTCTCTTAAATCTTCGGTGAAATTAAATTCAAGATGAATGGACTTGTAGCTTAGTCTTTGTTTATTAACGAGTAATTGTTTATTGTCATAAACAATGATTGTATCGTTATCTATTGTTCCATTGTCAAAAAGATCAATGGTAATTTTTTTACTATTAGTGATTATTTTTTTGACTAATTTATTTTCTCTACCCACCAATACCCAAGGTAAATTAATGGGTTGATTGTTGATGGCTTTTTTTGTAATTGTATTGGTTTGAATAGTATCAGATTCAGTAATTACTTCGTCTGTATCGCTTTCTAATGATGAGTTTGATTGTATATTAACGACGGGGATATTATGATTATTATTAGGTAGTTTTTTTGAAGTTGCCACAACTGTGTTGCCTTGTTGCGGTATAATTGGCAATATTTTATTTTCCTTAATGCCTTTTTTATTTTTTTGATAACCAAATA
This sequence comes from uncultured Sediminibacterium sp., assembly GCA_964492205.1. Classification (GTDB taxonomy): domain Bacteria; phylum Bacteroidota; class Bacteroidia; order Chitinophagales; family Chitinophagaceae; genus Sediminibacterium. Next base: position 1,559 of record CAZBJP010000110.1, on the reverse strand, counting down.
AGGAGGTTTCTTTTTCTAAAAAAACTTTTCCGCTACCGCAGTTTCTATTTCCATTTATACTTGTAGATAAATAAGTGCCTTCTAGAATTTCATGCCCGTTTATATTTTTATAGGTTAAAAAATTTGACATTAAACAAGCTTCAAGTTGACTTGCTATTTTAATTAAGTCAAAACTGGTTTCATTAATTTGAACCAAATTGCTTTTTAAACTATGGGTACCTTTTGCGAAAGCACTAGCATAAAATTGGTCTGATTTTTTGGTAATCGTTTGAGCAGAAATTTGTTGATTCCCGTTTTCTTTAATATCTATTTGATAGCTATAACTATTCATCAAAGCGTCCTCATTGGCTATAAAACTGCCGATCCATCTTCCAGTTAGGTTTTGGGCACTTAAATGGAATGAAATACAGTAAAAAAATAGAAGTAAGGTAATCCTTGCCATAGTTTTATTAGAACTTTAAATTTAAGTATTAATCTAAGTATAAACAAGCTTCCTTTTTTTTGTTATCTTTGTACTTATATATTCATTATACAAACATGGTTCAAATTCAATTTCCAGACGGCGCAGTCAGATCCTACGAAAAGGGGATCACTGCATTAGGTATTGCAAAATCTATTAGTGAAGGCTTGGCAAAAAAAGTATTAGCAGCTTCTGTTAATGGTGAGGTATGGGATGCTACGCGTCCTATTAACCAAGATGCAGCTTTAAAATTATTGACTTGGGATGACCAAGATGGGAAATCCACTTTCTGGCATTCCTCTGCCCATTTACTTGCAGAAGCTGTAGAATTGCAATTCCCAGGGGCTAAATTTTGGGTAGGACCTGCTTTAGATAAAGGATTCTATTATGATATCGACTTAGGTGGCAAGAGCATCAAGGAAGAGGATGTAGTGTTGTTAGAAAAGAAAATGAATGAGTTGGCAAAACAAGCAAATGCTTATATACGTAAGGAAATGTCCAAGAGCGAAGCGATTGCTTATTTTACTGAGAAGGGTGATGAGTACAAACTTGATCTATTATCTGGATTAGAAGATGGTACCATTACTTTTTACACACAAGGTCATTTTACAGATTTATGTCGAGGGCCACACATTCCCAATACAGGCGCCATCAAAGCAATCAAAATTACTAATATTGCTGGTGCATTTTGGAAAGGTGATGAGAAGAATAAAATGTTAACTCGTGTATATGGAGTGACTTTCCCGAATCAAAAAGAATTAGACGAATACTTATTATTATTAGAGGAAGCTAAAAAGAGAGACCATAGAAAATTAGGAAAAGAATTAGGTATCTATACCATGGACGATGATGTAGGACCTGGCTTGCCTTTGTGGATGCCTAATGGTACTATTATTATTGAAGAATTAGAACGTTTAGCAAAAGAAACAGAGGAAGCTGCAGGTTACAAGCGAGTAGTGACGCCTCATATTGCTAAAGAGAGCATGTATATCACTAGTGGTCACTTACCATATTATCAAGATAGTATGTTCCCACCAATGGAATTGGACGGTACTAAATATTATCTAAAAGCCATGAACTGTCCGCATCACCATAAAAT
>CAZBJP010000109.1:5040-5106 GCA_964492205.1 uncultured Sediminibacterium sp. | reverse complement strand
TATAAATTAAAGTTATGGATATTCAAAACACACAAAGTCAGATGCGCAAGGGCGTTTTGGAGTTTT
>CAZBJP010000109.1:0-4938 GCA_964492205.1 uncultured Sediminibacterium sp. | reverse complement strand
GTATCAGTGGTCCGCCAAGAAAATATTTTGTAATGACTGAGGAGGGTGAGCAGGCTTATAAAGTCTTACACAAAACTTGGAAAGAAATGGCTGCATCGGTGGAGACCATTATTACGCCAAAGGAAACCCCAATTGTTAACCAAGCAGGATCTGCGCAATAAATTTATGATTATGAAAAAAGTAATTAATATCAATTTCCAAGGTCGTATTCTTCCAATCGAAGAGATGGCATATGAAAATTTGAAACAATATATTGAAAGTCTTAGAACCTATTTTGATCAGGAAGAAGGGAAAGACGAAATCATCAACGACATTGAATGTCGTGTAGCTGAATTATGTGATGACCGCCTTAAAAATGGTGCAGTATGTATCACTGTAGAAGATATAGATTTAATCATTGCTAGTATTGGACGCCCGGCTGATTTTGAAGCACAAGATGGGTTTGAAGCCAATACAAGTAATGCTGCTAGTCAAGAACATCACCAACAAACACAATACAATGCTGGTCCGACTTATCACAAACGTTTATATCGTGACGAGCAAAATAAAGTATTAGGGGGTGTGTGTAGTGGTATTGCTAATTACTTTAATGTAGATCCATTGGTAGTGCGTATTCTTTGGATTTTATTAGCAGGCATTAATCTGCTTGCGTATTTGATTTTATGGATTGCTGTACCTAGTTCTTCTGTAAAAGAAGTAGGGGGTGTACGCAAAAGATTGTTCAGAGATATTGACCACAAAGTGATTGGCGGTGTTTGCGCAGGCTTATCAAAGTATTTTGGAATTAAAGTTGGGATCATTCGTATCTTATTTTTAATTCCTACAATCATACTTGTTTTTAATTGGAACCATTTTCATTTATTCCAATTCTGGGAATTTGATGATTTCTCTAATTTCATGGGATTGACATTTAGTCCAGGTGCAGTTTTTGTATACATCGTTTTATGGTTGGTCTTACCAGAAGCTAGAACTAGTGCAGATAAATTAGAAATGGTAGGGGAGAAAGTAGATATCAATAGTATAAAGAATACTATTCAAATGGACATGGAGGGGTTTAGTAAGAGGGCTCAAGCTTGGGGTAGTTCTTTTGATAAGTATAAAAAATCTTCAGGTCAGCATATAACAAATGAGGGATCAAGTCAAACTTCAAATGAGCAAGCTTCACTTGCAGAAAGAACTGGTTGTATGTATTATTTTGGACGAACCATTACTATCTTAATGAAAGCATTCGTTTATTTTATTCTTGGCATTATTACCATTTCTGTACTTGCTGCTTTATTTGGAATAGGTGTTGGAACAACTGGTTTATTACCTTTGAAAAAATTTATCTTAGAAGAGGGATTGCAAACATGGTCATTTATTGGTACAATTTTATTGTTCATATGGGTGCCAGTAGTTGCGATTGTTGCTTCGATAGTTCGAAAAATAGCAGGCTTTAAGAAAGCCAATGTTTGGGTTAGGTCTAGTTTTATTGCTTTATGGACATTGGGTTGGGTTTGTTTATTTTATTTTATTAGTAGTCTAGGCAATAGTTTTTCTAAACACAATCAACCAATTGAACAAAGTATAGTTTTAACCAATCCATCTGTGGACTATTTAGAAGTGACTGCAGCACCTAAGATGAAATACTATGAACAAAGATGGTTTAGTATTGAGCCATTCCAAGTTTTTAATGACGATACAGTTCGTGTGCGTAATTTAAAAATCAGAATTATACAATCTAAGACAGATAGTTTCGAAGTGAAGTATGTAACCATGAGCAATGGTAAGACTGTTAGTGAAGCCAATATGCTTGCAGAGAAAGTCAATTTCTCAGTTTTACAAAAAGATAGCACGCTATTATTGGATAGAGGTATTGCCATCACTAAAAAAGATAAATTCAGAAACCAACATGTGATCATGACCATCGCGGTGCCTATTGGTAAACGCTTCAAAATCACCAACAAGGGTTGGTCTCAAACAAATATTAGGGTGAATAGTAGGGGCATACATTCAGAAACAATGAATCATTTTGGTGGAGACGATATTTGGGTAGATGAATGGAATGAAAATTGGGATAACGAATCTTATGCTTATGATAGAGGTGTTGAATATAAAATGACTGCAGATGGATTGGAAAAAATTAAGTCTGACTTTGATGATCAGGAGGATGACCACTATCGACAAAACGGCAATATTGATGAAATGGAAGAACGCTTAGAGCAGTTAAAAAAAGACCGTGAAAATTTAGAGCAGGATTTGGAAAAAACAAGAGCACAGAAAATTCAAGAATTAGAAAAAATTGATCGTGCTTTAGAAGAAAAGAAACTGGATAAAAAAGGTGCTAAAAAAGATGAGTCAGGAATAAAAAAAACACAGCAGATAGCGGTTGAAGCACCTTCAGGATTAAGTAAAGTAGCCGCTGTTGCGCAAAAAGCTGAGGAGCTGCATTTATTGATACAGCGCTTTACCTATTAATATTGGATTCAGTTGTGGTTTTTGTAATACGAAAACGCCCTTCTAGAAAGAAGGGCGTTTGTAATTATTAGTTAACTTTGCCCAAATTCAATTAAAGATGAGTGAAATACTAAACACCCCATTTACCCATAAGCATATTGCATTGGGTGCAAAAATGGCACCATTTGCAGGTTACAATATGCCAATCAGTTATTCTGGTATCAATGATGAACATGCAGCTGTTAGAAATAGTGCTGGTGTGTTTGATGTGAGTCACATGGGTGAGTTTGTTTTAAAAGGTGAATATGCATTGGATTTAATTCAACGTGTAACTAGTAATGACGCATCGGTATTAGAAGATGGTAAAGCGCAATATAGTTGTTTGCCCAACAATACAGGGGGCATTGTAGATGACTTGTTAGTATACTGTGTTGAAAAAAACAAAGTGTATATGTTGGTGGTGAATGCATCTAACATTGAAAAGGACTGGAATTGGATCAGCGCCCACAATACAAATGGGGTAGAGATGCATAATATTAGTGCAAAGACTGCGCTATTGGCAGTTCAGGGACCTAATGCAACTAAAATTGTACAAAGCTTAACAAAGATGGATGTCTTGAATCTGCCTTATTATAGTTTTGTAAAAGGAGAATTATTGGATATTGACAATGTATTGATCAGTGCAACAGGCTATACGGGTGCGGGTGGTGTAGAAATATATTTCGAAGATGTTAATGACAATGCGAATAAAGTATGGGATGCCCTATTTGAAGCTGGTGCCGAATATGGATTAAAGCCAATTGGATTAGGAGCAAGAGATACATTAAGATTAGAAATGGGCTTCTGTTTATATGGTAATGATATTGACGATACTACAAGTCCATTGGAGGCTGGATTAGGTTGGATAACAAAATTCAATAAAACATTTACCAACTCAGCCAATCTAGCTGCTCAAAAAGCTGCTGGTGTGACAAAGAAATTAGTAGGTTTTGAAATGATTGATCGCGGTATTCCTCGTCATCATTATGTTATAAAAGATCCTGCTGGAAATACGATTGGCACGGTTACTTCCGGAACACAGGCGCCAAGTTTAGGTAAGGCGATTGGATTAGGATATGTAGATACAGCTCATGCAGCGGTTGGATCTGAAATTTTTATTGATATCAGAAATACATTAGTAAAAGCTAAAGTAGTTAAGTTTCCTTTTAAATAAAAAGTAATGATTGGTTATAAAAAAGGGGGCAAATCGCCCCCTTTTTTATTGCGGTTAATACTTGAAAAATAAATTTTGTTTAAGTGCATTTTTGAAGTCTAATAAATACAATATTATGAAAGCAATGAAAAACAAAGTACAGTTGATTGGGCATTTAGGTGCTAATCCAGAAATTAAAAATTTTGATGAAAACAAAAAATTAGCACAGCTAAGTTTGGCAGTCAATGATGGGTATAAAAATGCCCAAGGGGAATGGCAGGAAGATACTCAGTGGTTTAATTTAGTGGCATGGTCTAAGCTTGCAGAATATGCAGAAAAGAATTTGCTCAAAGGACAGGAACTAGCTATAGAAGGGCGTTTAGTGAACAATACTTATATCGACAAACAGGAGGTTAAAAGAACTGTAACGGAGATTGTATTGAATGAAATATTGTTATTAGGTAAGCAAAAAAACACAAAAGAAATAGAATAAAGCTACACAATTTGTATCTTTGCCGCCTATGCAAACAAACGATAAATTGAAACCATCTTTATATACAATTTTCACGCCATCTTTATTAGAATTATATGAAATTAAAGATAGTATTGTAGTTATCATTGATGTATTTAGGGCTACCTCTACCATGGCAACAGCATTGTATAATGGAGCAACAAAAATTATTCCAGTGGATTCTGCAGAACATTGTATAGAGATGGGTAAGCAAACTGGAGGGATTACAGCAGGGGAGCGTGATGGTAAAATTATCCCAGGTTTAGCTTATGGTAATTCTCCTTCTGAATATCCTAGGTCTTTTATTGAAAATAAAACATTGGTAATTACGACTACAAATGGCACCAAATTATTACATATGGCCTTGAATCAAGGTGCTAAAGAAATCATCACAGGTTCTTTTCCTAATTTAACTAAAGTTGTAACGTTCTTAAAAGCTCAAAATGCACCAGTGATTTTGGGTTGTTCTGGTTGGAAAAATCGTTTTAATATTGAGGATGCTTTATTTGCTGGCGCTGTTATTGAGGAAATTAAAGACCAATTTACGATTCATTGTGACAGCAGTTTCTTGGCCAATCAGTTGTATAATCAAAACAAAGATAATTTATCTGAATATATTAAAACTGTAACACATTGGCATCGTTTGGCGGCTTATGGACTGGAGGCGGACATGCAATATTGCATTTCTAAAGATGTGGCACCTTCTTTGCCTATTTTTAAAAGTGGTGCTTTGGTGAATCATGTGTAGTTTTTCCCTAAAATAGCCCATAAAGTTGTACATTTGCAAATTGCCCTTTTT
>CAZBJP010000108.1:0-5132 GCA_964492205.1 uncultured Sediminibacterium sp. | reverse complement strand
CTAATTGTCCCGCAATTTTTTGTCCCAAGGCTTCGAATTCAGAAACAATATTTAAATCCTGTCCCTTATAATGTCCTGGTGCGATGGTTCCACCATAGATCATAATAGATGGTCGATTTAATCTTCCCATGGCAATAATTGATCCTGGCATATTTTTATCACAGCCCGGCACTGCAATCAATCCATCATAATATTGCGCACCACATACTGTTTCAATACTATCTGCAATCACATCTCTACTCACCAATGAATAACGCATTCCGTCGGTACCATTACTCATTCCATCACTCACACCAATTGTATGAAAGGTTAACCCTACTAAATCATTTTCCCAAATACTTTTTTTAATGTCCGCAGCCAACCCATTCAAATGCATATTACAAGTATTCCCATCATAGCCCATACTTACAATACCTACTTGTGCTTTATGCAAGTCTTCGTCTGTTAGTCCAATACCATAAAACATCGCTTGCGCAGCGGGCTGCGTTGGATCTAATGTGATGGTCTTCGAATATTTATTTAATTCCATAATGTATCTTTTTGTCTTGTTGTCTAGACGTTTTTGCACCAATAAAAAACCCTGCCTTTTAGGAGGCAGGGTGTATAAATAATTTGTTTATTTAAAATTTGCCTCTATGCTTTTAGCTAATAATAATAATAATGACAACCACCACTGTAATAGTGTTGATCGTATTTAAAATTAAATTGCTTAGGTTGCGCATAGAAGTTTGTATACTTCAAATATACAGCTACCTATTTAAAAAACAAAGAACTAATTTATTATCTAGTTGATTAAATGACCGAAATCATTCGAACAATTGTTTGTTAGATAATCGTGGACTTATGTAAACGTTCATGAATAGGATGCTTCTCGCCTTTTGCATGTCGCTCAATAAATTCTGATACCATGTCGCCAATAGCAGTAGTGGTGTAGCTATTGTTTGCATCAATATCTTTGGTTACAAATCCATTATTTAAACACCAGTCTACCGCTGTACGAACACTATTAGCTTCATCGTTCATTCCAAAATGATCTAATAACATGGCTGCTGATAAAATGGATCCCATTGGATTTGCAATGTCTTTTCCTTTCGCTTGTGGGTAGGAGCCATGTATGGGTTCAAATAACGCGACACTGTTTCCTACAGATGCAGATGGTAATAAACCCAGCGATCCTGCTAACACAGAAGCTTCATCACTTATGATATCTCCAAATAAATTTTCTGTTAACACCACATCAAACTGTGCTGGATTTAAAATTATTTGCATGGCAGCATTGTCTACAAATAAATACTCTACTTTCACGTCACTGTATTCTGTTGCAATGACTTGCACCACTTTACGCCACAATCTTGATGTCTCTAGTACATTAGCTTTGTCTACTAAGGTTAAATGCTTCTTTCTTTTTTGTGCATACCTAAATGCTAAATGTGCCACACGCTCAATCTCCATCACACTATAGGAACAATCATCTTTTGCTACAGTGCCGTCTTCGCTCATTGATTTAGCACCAAAATAAATACCTCCTGTTAACTCTCTAAAAATCACAAAGTCTACATTTTCTAATTGCTTAGATTTTAATGGAGATAAATGTTGAAGGGATGTATAGGTTTTTACTGGACGTATATTTGCAAACAATTGTAATTCCTTGCGCAACTTTAACAAGCCTTGTTCTGGTCTTACTTTTGCACTTGGGTCATTATCGTATTTTGGATCACCTATCGCACCAAATAAAATAGCATCACTGTTTTTACAAATAGCAATAGTTTCATCTGGTAATGGATTACCCGTTTCGTCTATCGCTACAGCACCCATCAACGCATAGTCATAACTAAAGCTGTGTCCATATTGCTTGGCAATCATGTTTAATACTTTAATAGACTGTTGTGTAACTTCTGGACCAATTCCATCTCCCAATATCACTGCGATTTTCTTTTCCATAAATTTTAAATTCTTAATATGACACGAATTATTATTTTTCTTTTCACTAATCGAATCCTTATTGGTTCTTTTAGCTGTTATTTATTTTTTACTTCAAATGCTGTAATCTCTTCCCTCATACTTAATAGATAATCAATATCGTCATAGCCATTCAATAAACAAGTTTTTTTGTACGCATTGATCTCAAATGTTTCAGTTGCACGCGTTGCATCAATGGTGATGGTTTGTGCTGATAAGTCTATGGTCAATGTGCCTTCTGGTCCTTGTGCAAAAATTTGTTGTAAAAAAGCATCACTCACTGTTACTGGTAATACGCCATTATTCAATGCGTTGTTCTTAAAGATGTCTGCGAAAAAACTAGATACCACGACCTTAAAACCATAATCTAAAATGGACCATGCTGCATGTTCTCTGGATGAACCACATCCAAAATTTTTTGCTGCCACTAATATCTCGCCACTATATTGCTTTTGATTTAAAACAAAATCTGCTTTTGGTTTTGTTTCATCGTCATCTTCGTATCTCCAATCTCTGAATAAATTTTTTCCAAAACCCTCTTTAGTAGTCGCTTTTAAAAAACGCGCCGGAATAATTTGATCTGTATCTACATTCTCAATGCGCAATGGAATAAATCGGCTGGTTATTTTTTGTAAAGATTGCATACAATTAATTTAATAAGGTTCTTATGTCTGTGATTTTACCAGTTAACAATGCGGCAGCTGCTGTCAATGGACTCACCAACATCGTTCTTGCACCCGCTCCCTGACGTCCTTCAAAATTTCTGTTACTGGTACTTACACAGTATTCGCCTGCTGGTATTTTATCTTCGTTCATGCCCAAGCATGCACTGCATCCTGCTTGTCTGATCTCAATGCCTGCTGCTTCAAATATTTTATCTAATCCTTCTCTCTTAATTTGCTTAGCAACTTCCTGTGATCCTGGCACAATTAATGTTTTTACTTTTGGATCTTTTTGTTTACCCTTAATTATACTTGCTACCAATCTAAAATCTTCAATTCTTGAATTAGTACAGGACCCTATGAATACATTTTGGATCGGCATACCAATTAAACTTTGGCCTGCTTTTAAACCCATATAGTTTAAGGCCTTCTCATAGTTTTGTTTTTCTGTTGCATCTATGAAGCTTTCCATAGTTGGTAAGCTTCCAGTGACAGACAAGCCCATACCTGGATTGGTTCCATAAGTAATCATGGGTTCAATATCTGCTGCATCAATGTGGATCTCCATATCAAACTTTGCATCCGCATCACTATATAATGTTTTCCACTCCGCTATTTTTGCATCCCAGTCTGCTCCCTTAGGTGCAAACTCCCTTCCTTGGATATAATCAAATGTAGTTTGATCTGGCGCAATCAATCCTCCACGTGCACCCATTTCAATACTCATATTACAGATCGTCATTCTTGCTTCCATACTCAATGCACGAATCGCTGAACCAGCATACTCTACAAAATAACCTGTGGCACCGCTTGCAGATATTTTTGCAATGATGTATAAAATGATGTCTTTTGATACCACCCCTTTATTCAATGCCCCTTCGATATTTATCCGCATGGCTTTTGGCTTAGTCTGCATAATACATTGCGATGCAAATACCATCTCTACTTCACTCGTCCCAATACCAAATGCCACTGATCCAAATGCACCATGTGTAGAGGTATGACTATCTCCACATACAATGGTCATACCTGGTTGCGTGATGCCTAATTCAGGCCCTATCACATGCACGATTCCTTGGTACTCATGTCCCAATCCATATAAAGTCACACCATGTTTTTTACAATTATCGATCAACGTGTCCACCTGAAAACGAGATAACTGATCTGCTATTGGTAAGTGTTGATTGATCGTTGGCACATTATGATCTGCTGTAGCCACAATCTGATTTGGACGAAATAATTTTGCCCCTCTTTTTTCTATCCCACTAAATGCTTGCGGACTTGTTACTTCGTGAATAAAATGTTTATCGATATATAATACCGATGGGCCATCCTCTATTTGCTTGACCACATGTTTATCCCAAATTTTTCCAAATAATGTATTTCCCATTGTTCTTTTTTTATTTATTGAAGGCAGCTGCCATTGCTTGTAAATCTGCCTCTAATACTTCTTTCTTTTTATCTGCCACTTCCACAAACATGGCATACAACTCATCAATATCATTTCTGGTATATTCAAATCCTAGTTTGTGTAAACGATGTGCTAGTGCAGATCTTCCGCTTCTTGCTGTCAACACAATCTTACTATCTTCCGCACCTACTTCTGCCGGATTGATGATTTCATATGTTTGTGCTTCTTTCAAGAATCCATCTTGGTGTATCCCCGATGAATGTGAGAAGGCATTTGCGCCAACAATTGCTTTATTAGGTTGCACACCCATTCGCATTACATCGGATACTTCTCGGCTAATTGGATTTAATAATTTTGGATTGATACTTGTATAGTACCCTAAGTCTTTGTGTTGATTTAAAATCATCACTACTTCTTCTAATGCTGTATTCCCTGCGCGCTCTCCTAAGCCATTGATAGTACATTCAATTTGTCTTGCACCACCTAGCACACCTGCAATGGAATTCGCTGTGGCCAAACCTAAATCGTTATGACAATGACAGGATAAAACTGCTTGACCAATATTGGGGACATTGTTCCATAAATAAGCCATCTTCTCTTGATACTGATGTGGCAAACAGTAGCCTGTGGTATCTGGTATATTTAAAGTTGTGGCACCTGCTTTCACAACCGCTTCTATAACCCTAGCTAAATATTCATTATCTGTTCTTCCTGCATCTTCTGCATAAAACTCTACATCGTCTGTATATTTTCTTGCCATCTTCACTGCTTCCACTGCGCGTTCTATGATCGCTTCTCTTGTACTGTTGAATTTATATTTGATATGCAAATCAGAAGTGCCAATACCCGTATGAATTCTTGAACGTGCTGCCGGCTTCAACGCCTCAGCTGCTACTTCAATGTCTTTTTGTACTGCCCTAGTTAAACCACATACCACCGTATTTTTTAAGGCTTTCGCTATTTGGTTTACAGAGTCAAAATCCCCTGGACTAGATACCGGGAATCCAGCTTCTAAAATATCTACCCCAAGCTCCTCTAACTTTAAGGCTAGGGCTAATTTCTCCTTGGTGTTTAATTTACAACCTGGAACCTGTTCCCCG
>CAZBJP010000107.1:0-5241 GCA_964492205.1 uncultured Sediminibacterium sp. | reverse complement strand
ATGATTGGTGGATAAATTGTTAAGTATGTATTAATTTTGCCCATGCGCATTTTTATACAGCTAGATGAATTGTATCTGTTGAACCCTAATGTTTTGGAACCTTTATTATTGGATTTAATGGAGATGGGTGTTCCCGATCCAACACTAGATACTACAATACGACATACAATCTACTTAGTAAGTTCAATGGGGAAGCCATCTGAAGCAATTTTGGCTGAATGGATACATCCGAATCAAGCGCCTGAATTCATTGCTGAAAGCACATCAAATGCTTTAATTCATTTTGGCCCAAAAGCTTCATGGGCAAACAATTTGCCCTCCTTTTTTATTCCGTTGGCGCTGCCTCATTTACATCAAAAGAAACGTTGGATCAAATCTTGGCTAGAAAAAAAACGTTACGAAAAAACAATCCAAGCTGCTACCAAGGTGATAGCTCTAGATGAATGGCATGCACAAAATAGACCAGGAGCAATAAGGGTAGCACTCAAAAAAGTGAATTTACCTAACTTTGAATGGTCACAATTGGCACCTGTTAGATCATCGCTAACTGATGGAAATCAATACCTACTTGTTTTTGTTGAAATAGAGGAAATTATTCCTATACTTAAAGCTTTTTCTGTATTTAAAAAATGGCAACAAAGTAACATGTCAATTGTGTTTGTAATGGATACGGAGGAAGATCGACAAAAAGCTGACATTTTATTGCTTGGTTATAAATATAGGGATGCAGTTGAATTGGTTAATTTGGCCACTTTTAAATTAGAGTGGATTGCAGCTGCTTACCTCTCTATTTTTAGTACCATGAATAGTTATCGTTTTCAGTTTTTAACCTATTCAATGCGTTATCAGATACCATTTCTTATGCATCGAGATGTTGATAGTACAAGTTTTGTTTTACCTGAGATGGCAGCTGCTGGTGAATATTTTGATTTCAAAGCGCCCGATCTCTTAGCCAATCATTTTAAACTTTATTACAAAGACGAAATGTATCGCGCAGCTAAAGGTGTGGAAATAGAAAAGGCAATTCAAAGTGAAATCCACCGATTCAATCAAACTGCTACTATAGCTTGGCCAAGGGACCTAGTATAGGTTGGTCTTATTCGCTAATATTATTGTATTTTTGTAGCTCAATTTTAAGCTATGCATGAATCATCTATTCAAGTAAAAATTCAATTAGACGAACAAAAAATCCCACAATCTATAGACTGGTTTGCTACAGATAGTACTGCTCAAGAAGCACAAGCGGCAAGGGCGATGATGTTAACTTTCTGGGATCCAACAGATAAAACTGCATTGCGCATTGACCTTTGGACTAAAGATATGATGGTAGACGAGATGGCAGACTTCTTTTACCAAAATTTGATGGGCATGGGGGATACCTATTTAAGGGCTACACAGGACAAAGCCCTTGCGGAAGAATTTAAATCTTTTGCAAAATCCTTTTACAATAAATTTAGAGCAAGTCAAATAGAACAAGGCGCAAAATAAAAAACGCCAAACAATAAATAATAATCTTATGAGTTTAGAATTAGAAGTAATGTCTTTAATGAAAGACGCCATGAAAAATAAAGATGAAGCATTATTAAGAGGGCTTCGTGCAATTAAAGCAGAAATTATCAAAGCAAAAACTGAACCTGGAGCCAATGGCGCTATTTCAGAAGATGCTGAAATGAAATTATTGCAAAAACTGGTTAAACAAAGAAAAGATTCATTAACGATTTTTCAAGAACAAAATCGTGCAGATCTAGCTCAAAAAGAAGCGGAGGAAATTGCAGTGATTGAAAGGTTTCTTCCTGCGCAAATGAGTGAGGAAGAAGTGAGAGCTGCTGTAGGGGTAATTGTCAAAGAATTAGGTGTAACAGGTCCACAGGATTTGGGTAAAGTAATGGGTGTCGCATCTAAACAATTAGCAGGAAAGGCAGATGGAAAATTAATTGCTGCTGTCGCTAAAAATGCATTGACCAACTAATGAATTGGTTAGATCTATTAGCGGGTACCATTTTAATTCTTGCCTTTTTGCAAGGATACAGGAACGGGTTGATTAGAGCACTTATTTCTTTTTTCTCCTTGTTGATTGGTATCGTAATTGCATTTCAATTTGCAGGATTTGTCGCAGCGCAATTGAAAGAATATACCAAAATCACTTCTTATTGGCTTCCTTTTATTTCCTTTTTATTAGTTTTATTAGCAGTCATGATTGCATTAAGATGGGTAACCCGTCTTTTACAACAAACAGCCGATTGGTTGATGCTAGGCTGGTTGAATAAACTATTAGGGATGGTGCTTTATACTTTGATTTATGGTACTATTTTAAGTGCTTTTATTTATTTTATGTCCCTTTTAGGTGTGGTTGAAAAGTCGAAAATGGACGAATCCATTAGTTATAGCTATCTGGCAAAATGGTGGCCCTATTTTATGGCTAAACTTAGTCAGTGGTTACCTTTTATTAAACAAACTTTGGGTCAATTTTCCACTCATTTACAGTAAAAGGTATAATCTGCTTTTTTAATTTGAAATAAGTATCTTTATAGCAACGACTTAATTGTTTCAAAAATTATGGAATACGAAATACAAAAAGAAGGCAAATTTGAATATGTGGAAGTTGGATCGGGTGAGCCTTTGATCCTATTGCATGGCTTGTTTGGAGCGCTCAGTAATTTTTCAGACCTCATTGAAAAATTTAAACATACACATAAGGTAGTAGTGCCTTTGTTACCCCTCTTTGATCTAGACTTATTACATACCAGTGTCAAAGGATTAGCCAAATATGTGCAACAGTTTATTGACCACAAAGGTTATAATCAAATCCATTTATTGGGCAACTCTTTGGGGGGGCATGTGGGTTTAGTGTATATTTTAAGCCATCCTGAAAAAATCAAAACTTTGACACTCACTGGAAGCAGTGGTTTATTTGAAAATGCTATGGGCGACTCTTATCCAAAAAGAGGAGATTACGAATATATAAAAGCAAAGACTGCAGCTACATTCTATGACCCAGCCGTGGCGACAAAAGAATTAGTAGACGAGGTATTTGAGATCACCAATAGTAGAATTAAAGTAATTAAAATCATTGCGCTTGCCAAAAGTGCTATAAGAAATAATTTAGGAGAAGAGCTTGGGCAAATTAAAGTTCCTACACTATTAATCTGGGGTAAAAATGATAATGTTACACCCCCATTTGTGGCGGAAGAATTTCATAAATTAATTCCAAATAGTGAATTGGCTTTTATTGATAAATGTGGACACGCACCTATGATGGAAGTGCCCAATGAGTTCAATGATATACTTGAAAAATTTTTAAAAGCAAACGCTTAATTAAACGCCATGTTAGCTGCTTCAATTACTGCACAAGGTTTCCCTTTACTTCATTTAGAAGACAAGGTGAGCTTTGCTTTACAGTGCATGGAGGATTTTGATGTTCAAGAATTAGCGGTAGTTAAAGATGACTATTTTTTGGGTATAATACAAAAAGGAGACTTATTAGACTCAGATGAGTCTGTCACTTTGGTGGCTTTGTCCGATCAGTTCAAAAAAATAATGATAGCTGATACGGCACATTTTTTAACTGCATTAGACTTGTTTTCAAAACATCAATTAAGCATTTTGCCCGTTTTGAACGAACAACAAGAATGTGTAGGAATGATCCCACAGAAAAGTTTGAATGACGCCTTAGCAAAATTCTTAGGGGTTGAATTACCAGGAGCTATATTAGTTTTATCTGTTGCGCCTTATCAATATTCTTTGGCTGAGATGTCAAGGTTGGTTGAATCCAATAATGCGCAAATTCTTCAGCTGAATAGTTATTACGAGGAGAAAAATGGCGCTATCATCATAACGCTAAAAATTAATAAGGACGAGGCACAATCAATCATTGCTACCTTTCAGCGTTATGATTATCAACTCTTGCAATATTTTGGAAAAACTCCATTACATAATGATATCGAAGCGCATTACCACCATTTAATGAATTACCTAGATGTTTAAATCTATTGGCTTCAAATGCCTGTTTCTTTTTTTGATATGCTTTGGTCAATTTGGATATGCACAGATCAGAATTAGCAATATTGAAATTATTGGCAATAAAAAAACTAGAGATTATATTGTTAATAGAGAGTTACCTTATAAAGTGGGGGATTTTGTAAAAAAAGATTCTTTATCGATTCTTAATACAATTGCACAGCAACAATTATTTAATACTGCACTTTTTTTAGAAACAAATGTCATAGCTGAGGAATTAGACAGTGCGAACGTGAAAATTAAAATTCAATTAAAAGAACGTTGGTATTTTTTTCCCCTACCTTATTTCAGGTGGGTTGATCGTAATTTTAGTCAATGGTGGAATGAGCAAAATAGAAGTTTAGACAGGGTGAATTATGGTATTAATCTTAGGCAGGGAAATGCAACAGGCAATAATGACAAATTAACTATAGGCTACATCACAGGTTATACGCATCAGGCGAGTGTACGCTATCAAATGCCATTTATTGATAAACAATTAAAATATGGACTGGGCTTAGGATGGGCACAGTTTAATCAAAAAGAAATTAATTATACAACATTAGGCAATAAACAGGTTTTTTTAAAAACCGAAGATATTATTCGTAAAGGATACAGAGGCAATGTCAATTTAACTTATCGTCCAAATTTATATGAACGTCATGCTTTACAAGTTGGCATAGGTAATGAATCCATCTCAGATTCGGCCTATTCAATTGCACCCAATTTATTGCCCAATCACAAAAGAAACTATGCCTATTTAGACGTTAATTTATCTTATTCAAAAGTACGTTTTGACTACAATGCCTATCCTACAAAAGGAGCAAGTACTGATATTGCTTTGTTTCAACGTTTTTCTAAAGAGAGTAATTTAACTGCATTACAATTTAGACAGGTTGTAGCGCATCCTATTGCATCCTCTCGTTTTATCATTGCTGAGTCTTTGACCATTGGAAGAGTAATGCAACAATCTAATTATTCTGATAGAAGGTTGATGGGTTATGGATTAATGCAAATGAACGGATTGGAATATTATGTTGTGGATGGTAATGCGGCGACTTTATTTAAAGCAGGATTTCATCAACGGCTCGGGACATACAATGTGATGAACCCTTTGACAAAAAAATTTCTACCATCTGTTAAATATACTTTTTGGATCAAGGTATTTAGTCATTTGGGTTATGTCTACAGTCAAGAAAAAAACAAGGCGAATCCATTGGCTAATAGTTTGTTAAGAACAGCTGG
>CAZBJP010000106.1:3949-5373 GCA_964492205.1 uncultured Sediminibacterium sp. | reverse complement strand
CATGGTCAATCAGCTTCTCCAACCACTCTAGGTAAAGAATTAATGGTATTTGTTGAAAGGATCAATCATCAGATTGAATTATTTACTAGCATTCCTTATGCTGCTAAATTTGGCGGCGCTACAGGAAATTTCAACGCACACCATATTGCTTTCCCTAAAAAGAATTGGGTGGCTTTGGGCAATGAATTTGTGGATGATGTTTTAGGTTTGGAGCGTATGCAGTTCACTACACAAATTGAACACTATGATCATTTTGCTGCGCATTGCGACAACTTAAAAAGATTGAATACTATTTTGATTGACTTAGCAAGAGATATCTGGACTTATATCTCGATGGATTACTTTAAACAACAAACTAAAAAAGGCGAAGTGGGATCTAGCGCCATGCCACATAAAGTTAACCCAATTGATTTTGAAAATGCCGAAGGTAATTTAGGCATTGCCAATGCAATCCTAGAACACTTATCTGCAAAGTTGCCTATTAGTAGATTACAAAGAGATCTAACTGACTCTACAGTGTTAAGAAATATCGGCGTACCAGTAGGTCATATCGTTATTGCTATTAATTCAATTGAAAAAGGAATAGGTAAATTAATTTTGAATGAAGTGAAAATTAATGAGGACTTAGAAAACAACTGGGCAGTGGTAGCAGAAGCCATTCAAACCATTTTACGTCGTGAAAATTACCCTAATCCATATGAGGCATTAAAAGATTTAACAAGAGGCAATCATAAAATTGATAAAAAGTCCATGCATAAATTCATTGATGGATTAAAAGTCAATGCAACTTTGAAAAAGGAGTTAAAGAAAATTACACCACAAAATTACACCGGCGTTACTGCTGAATATTAGTATAAATAAATCGCAGTTGCTTTATCAAAAAACTAAAATTATACCCAATTAAATAGTGTCGTCAGTGCCTACACTTGGTGGCGCTATTTTTTTTCTTGCTTCTTTTTTTGCTAAAAGCAAATGTATGGGATCCATTCCTTCTTTTTCTATTGCCATAGTCAATACTTCAGCAGTGGCTTGTGCATCTCCCCAGGCGCGATGACGACCTTCGATACGGATACCTAAATCTCTAGTGAGCGACCCTAATCCATATTTCACCAAACCAGGAAACACCTTCTTGCTCAACTTAATCGTACACAATTTAGGCGCAGACCATTGAAAGCCTGACTTACCCAATAAATAATGTACAAAGGAATAGTCAAAACTTACATTATGTGCAACAAAAATTCGGTCTTTTAATAAATTATAAATTTGAGGCGCTACTTCTTCAAAAATTGGCGCTTCGGCGACCATTTCATCACTTATCCCAGTCATGTTGACGATAAATGGTGGGATTTTTTGTCTTGGATTTACTAAGGTTACATATCTACCTGTCACCTCAATACCATTGTGCATTACAATCGCAATTTCGG
>CAZBJP010000106.1:2513-3939 GCA_964492205.1 uncultured Sediminibacterium sp. | reverse complement strand
ACTCATTATAGGAAAAGCATTTAGCATGGAATTGAGTAAAAATTTTATACCGGGAGCAGTAGAGACAAAATGGTACCAACATTGGATTGACCAAGGTTATTTTCATAGTCTCCCAAATGACAAGCCAGCATATACAGTGGTCATCCCTCCTCCAAATGTAACCGGCGTTTTACACATGGGCCATTGTTTAAACAATACGATTCAAGATATCTTAGTTCGTCGTGCACGTATGCAAGGCATGAATCCTTGTTGGGTACCTGGAACAGACCATGCTTCTATTGCTACAGAAGCAAAAGTGGTGGCGATGTTAAGAGAAAGAGGTATTGCTAAATCATCTTTAAGCAGAGAGGAGTTTTTAAGTTATGCTTGGGAATGGAAAGAAAAATATGGTGGCATCATTTTACAACAGTTAAGAAAGATGGGGTGTAGTTTGGATTGGGAGCGAACTGCTTTCACCATGGATCCTGACTACTACGAAACTGTGATTAAAGTATTTATAGATCTATATAAAAAGGGGAAGATTTATCGTGGTAAAAGAATGATCAACTGGGACGTGAAAGCAAAGACTGCTTTAAGCGATGAAGAAGTAATACATAAAGAAGTGAATGGAAAGATGTACCATATCAGGTACAAACTTGATCTTCCAGGAGATGAATATATCACCATTGCAACAGTAAGACCAGAAACCATTTTTGGTGACACTGCAATTTGTGTACATCCAAAAGATCCAAGGTATACCCATTTAGTGGGCAAGTATGCTTTTGTGCCGATGATCAATAGACGCATCCCAATTATTGCCGATGACTATATTGAAATAGAATTTGGAACAGGTGCTTTAAAAGTAACGCCTGCACATGATATCAATGACTTTCAACTTGGGCAAAAGCATGGCTTAGAAGTGATTGATACCATGAATGATGATGGGACAATGAATGATGCTGCACCAATGTACTTAGGGAAAGATAGGATTGATGTAAGGAAAATAATTGCAGCAGACTTAGAGGCTGCAGGTAATTTGGTGAAGATAGAAGACTATGTGAATCAAGTTGGATTTAGTGAAAGAACAGATGCTATTGTAGAACCAAGATTGAGTTTACAATGGTGGGTGGATATGAAACAATTGGCAGCACCAGCATTAGAAAAAGTCATGTCAGATGAAATTCATTTCCATCCAACTAAATTTAAAAATGTATACCGTCACTGGATGGAAAATATCAAGGACTGGTGTATTAGTCGTCAATTATGGTGGGGACACAGAATCCCAGCATGGTATGACAATGAAGGCAATGTATATGTAGAAGCAAGTCTTGAAAAAGTGCATACTACCTACCCTGAAACCCTAGGCAAAGAATTGCATCAAGATGCAGACTGCTTAGATACTTGGTTTAGTAGTTGGTTATGGCCTATTGAAGTATTCAAAGGCATG
>CAZBJP010000106.1:0-2440 GCA_964492205.1 uncultured Sediminibacterium sp. | reverse complement strand
ATTTTCTTCTGGGTAGCAAGAATGATTATGGCTGGTGAAGAATATATGGGTAAGATTCCTTTTAAGGATGTTTACTTCACAGGGATTGTTCGAGATAAGCAAGGTAGAAAAATGAGCAAGAGCTTGGGCAACTCTCCAGACTTATTGGGTTTAATAGATCAATATGGCGCTGATGCAGTGCGTTTTGGGATTATGATCGCCTCTCCAGCAGGAAACGATTTATTATTTGATGAATCAACTTTAGAACAAGGAAGAAACTTCAATAGTAAATTATGGAATGCTACCAAATTATTAAAAATGTGGGAGCCAAGACAAAGTAATCAAGACGCTATACCAGAGGATGCCATTTTTGCAATGGATTGGTTCCAAGCAAAATTAAGTGCCACACAAATTGAAGTAGATGAGATGTTAAAGACATTTCGTTTAAGTGAAGCATTGAAAACTATTTACGGATTGATCTGGGATGATTATTGCAGCTGGTATTTAGAATGGGTCAAGCCTGGATTTGAACAACCTATTCATAACCAAGTTTTTGAAAAGAGTATTGAATTCTATGATGCATTGTTGCAATTATTACACCCATTCATGCCTTTCATTACAGAAGAGATTCACCATACTTTAAAAACGCAAACGCAGGATTTATGTGTTAAGGAATTAGCACCTATTGAAAAAGTAGATGAAGCAGTTTTAAACGCTGGAGTACTATTAAAAAACGTAATTTCTACTCTACGTGATGCGAGAAACAAAAATAAAATCAAACCTAAGGATGCAATTGATTTACATATTCAGTCGAAAAACATCCTTGCCTTCCAGCGTATTCAAAACATCTTAGCAAAACAAATCAATGCTAAATCAATTGCATACACGAATGAAGCCATTGGTTCAAGTATCGTAGTGGCTTTAGAAAAAGATAAATTCTATCTAGTAGCAGACCAAGCAATTGATACAGCTAACTTAAAAGAAAATTTATTAAAAGATTTAGCGCACCAAAAAGGATTTTTGGAGAGTGTAGAGAAGAAATTAGCCAATGATAAATTTGTTCAAAATGCAAAACCAGAAGTAATTGCAGTAGAACAAAAAAAGAAAGCTGATGCTTTGGCTAGGATTCAAACGATCGAAGAAAGTTTAGCGCAATTATAATGAGTGCATTAATTATCAGACCTGCTTCATTGAACGACCGTGCTTTGATACGCTCTATATCAGAACGCACCTGGCCAAGCACTTATGGGCATATCATTTCACAAGCACAAATTGATTTCATGTTGGATTGGATGTACAGTGAAAGTTCTTTAGCAGCGCAGTTCGAAAAAGGACATCAATTTTTTATAGCTTATACAAATGGAGAGGCTATTGGATTTTGTTCTGTAAGCAATGAAGCTGGACCATCCAATGAATTCAAACTCAACAAGCTTTACGTACTCCCTTCTGCTCAAGGCTCAGGCGCTGGAAAAGCATTATTAGAAAAAGCAATTGAAGTTGCAAAAACAGCTAGTGCAGGGTCTCTGTATTTACAAGTCAACAAGCACAATAACGCTTATCACTTTTACATAAAAAATGGATTTACAAAAGAAGCTGAATTTAAATTTGATATTGGCAATGGCTTTTATATGGACGATTATGTGATGCGCTTAACGTTTTAACTTTAAGACTTAAACCAATACATGGGTTTGTTTGACTACACCCATAATAAACACACTCTGCACTTGACCAATATTTTCTGCCTGGCTCAATTTATTGACATGAAAATTATAATAGCTATTCATATCCTCGGCTACAATTTTTAACATAAAGTCAAATTCCCCAGAAATACTATAACACTCCACTACTTCAGGCAATTCATTAATTAACTTAATAAATTGCGTACCTGATTTTTTACTGTGCTGATTTAAAGAGACATAACAAATCACCATTAGTCCTTTCTTAATTTTTGCACCGTCTATTAATGTAGCATATTGCTTGATCACACCAGAGGCTTCCAATCTTTTAATTCTTTCATGCACTGGCGTAGTACTAAGTTGAACAGATTCTGAAATTTCTTTTACACTCATTCTTGCGTTCTGTTGCAATAGCTTCAAAATAGCCAAATCTTTTGCATCCAAAGCAACTGTTTGATTAGACAGCTCATTTGACATTAAAATGTCATTAGCCGAATCTACTGTTTGAGTCTTGTTTTTCATTCTAAAAAAGAGTTTATTGACATAAAATTACTATAATATAGTATAATTCACTATATAATATATAAATTTTATTATTTTATCCTACAAAACTACCTTTACACCCTAAATAAATAATTATGTCAGGTTTACAAAACATCGATTTTAGCCTACCTTATAAAGTAGCAGATATTACCCTAGCCGATTGGGGACGTAAAGAGATTCGTTTAGCAGAAGCAGAAATGCCAGGCTTAATGAGTATCCGTGAAGAATATGGTCCAAGCCAA
>CAZBJP010000105.1:4459-5403 GCA_964492205.1 uncultured Sediminibacterium sp. | reverse complement strand
CCTAAATTTTATTGGATAGATAACATGTAGTTACACCAGAATTTTCTTTTCTAGGAGGTTGTAAATAACTAATTTTGAATACTATGAGTTTTTTAGGAAAATTATTTGGGAAAAAGGAACAGGAATCATTAGATCAAGGTCTGGAAAAGACCAAACAAGGCTTTTTTGAGCGTATCTCTAAGGTGATTGTAGGTAAAACCACAGTAGATGATGAAGTGCTTGACCAATTGGAAGAGGCTTTAATTGGGGCTGATGTAGGGGTAGATACCACACTTGCAATTATTGAAAAAATACAAGAAAGGGTTAAGAAAGATAAATATATCTCTATAGCTGAACTGAATCAGCTCCTATACGACGAGATTGCAAATTTATTAATAGATACACCACAAGATCTTGCTGGTTTTCAAGTTCCTGCAGATAAAAAACCTTTCATTACACTAGTTGTTGGGGTAAATGGTGTAGGTAAAACAACAACCATTGGCAAACTTGCGCATCATTTTAAAGCTGCAGGAAATGAAGTGTTATTAGGCGCAGCTGACACCTTTAGAGCTGCCGCAGTAGACCAGTTGACTATTTGGAGTGAACGCGTGGGTGTGCCGATTGTAAAACAAAATATGGGAGCTGATCCAAGTTCCGTTGCTTTTGATACCGTACAGTCTGCTTTAGCAAGAAAAGCTGATATTGTTTTTATTGATACAGCGGGACGTTTACACAATAAAGCGCACCTAATGGACGAGTTGAACAAAATCAAAAGAGTGATTCAAAAGCAGATGCCAGATGCACCCCATGAAGTATTATTAGTTTTAGATGGTTCTACAGGACAAAATGCTTTAGAACAAGCCAAACAATTCATGGCAGTTACTAATGTTACAGCTTTAGCCATCACTAAATTAGATGGCACAGCTAAAGGTGGAGTTATTTTTGCAATTGCTGACCAATTTTCA
>CAZBJP010000105.1:4097-4449 GCA_964492205.1 uncultured Sediminibacterium sp. | reverse complement strand
AGACTTTATTTAAGGGTGTAGCGAATGCCTAAACCTGCCCATCCACTTTCAAAATAGCTTGATCCAACAAAATTAAAGGAAGGCTGCCAGTCTAAACTAAGGTTAAGTGGTGCATTTTTAATTTTATAATCAAGACCAAGAACGCCATCAACTCCAAGAGCAATGCCAGCATCATGTGTAGGATTATTCTTTTTCCATTCTTCGCTCCAAACACCCATATGTCCTCCATAACCAATATACCAACTGAAATTGTCAGTGTTGGCAAATGGGCTGTATTTTTCAATTAAAACGGTGGTTCTAAACCCATCTAAAGTTAAGTAGCCCAGTACTTCTATTGCTTTACTATCTGTCA
>CAZBJP010000105.1:0-4087 GCA_964492205.1 uncultured Sediminibacterium sp. | reverse complement strand
ATCTGTCATGAAAGATTTATAAGTAATAGCGCTAGGATACATTTTTACACCAATTGCTTTTTTATATCCAGATGTATAAGGGCCAGTTTTCTTTATTGGTTCTAAACTATAGGCTTGTGCATGTGCTTGAGAAGAGATGAGCCCTAAAATTGGAATAAGTAAGTAGGGGATTATTCGCATAAAATTAGATTTTGGGGGTTGCGCAAATTTAGTATTAAGGGCTCAAACAACTGTTTAAAAAATGATAAAATTTGGGTAAGTTTGTAACATGCATCCTTTTCAAGAACTCATCGAAAAATTTAACCAAGATTTCGATACACAGCATTTCCCTTCACATCCGGCTACATTGTATGAGCCTAGTGAATATTTTTTAAAAATTGGGGGTAAGCGTATCCGTCCTGTATTATGTTTATTGGGTAATGAACTATTTAGCGACTTACATCCTGATGCCTATTTAGCAGCCAAAGCAGTAGAGTTGTTTCATAATTTTTCGTTGGTACATGATGACATGATGGACGAGGCAAGTTTAAGAAGAGGACAGCCAACAGTGCATACAAAGTATGATTCGAATACAGCTTTACTAGTGGGTGATATTATGGTCATCAGAGCATATGAATATTTGCAATCTATCCATTCTAGTCATTTGTCTAAAATATTAGCACTGTTTAATCAAACAGCGAGAGAAGTTTGCGAGGGGCAGCAACTAGATATGGACTATGCAAAAAGAGCTACAGTAAGTATAGAGGAATACATTCATATGATTACCTTAAAAACGTCTGTTTTATTAGCAGCTAGCTTACAGATGGGTGCTATCATTGGTGGCGCAGGAGAAAATAATTGTAAACATTTATATGAGTTTGGTAAAAAACTAGGTATCGCATTTCAAATTCAAGATGACTATTTAGATGCATTTGGTGATGCTAAAGTTTTTGGTAAAGACGCTGGAGGTGATATTAAACAAAATAAAAAAACCTTTTTGTTGATTCGTGCTTTAGAAATATCTAACCCAGCACAATTGGAACAATTAAATGTATTATTAACTTCTGATCCAGTAGATAAAGTAGATCAGGTATTAGCTATTTTTAGGGCATGTAAAGTTGACGCTTGGGCAGAAAATTTGAAACAAAAATACATGCAGGAAGCATTTGCACATTTAGAAGCCATTGCAGTCGTTTCTGCTAGGAAAAAGCCATTGATTGATTTGGCTAATTTTTTAATGAACAGAATCCAATAATTATAATATGTCTTTATTCAGAAAAAAGTCAATTGAAAAAATTGTACAAGATGCGGAAACAGGTTTAGTGGAAGGACATAGTGCTAGTGGATTAAAAAAAGAATTAGGCGTTCGAGATCTTACGTTAATGGGTATCGCCGCAGTGGTAGGTGCAGGTATTTTCTCTACCATTGGTACCGCTGCTTTTCATGGTGGCCCTGGAATTTCTATTCTATTTGTCATCACTGCCATCACTTGTGGATTTAGCGCACTTTGTTATGCTGAATTTGCAAGTAGAGTACCTATTGCTGGAAGCGCGTATACGTATGCTTATGTTACATTTGGTGAGTTAATTGCATGGATTATTGGTTGGGCCCTGATATTAGAATATGCTATCGGAAATATTGTTGTAGCAATTAGTTGGAGTGGTTATTTTATTAATTTGTTAGAAGGATTTCATATTCATCTTCCGGGTTGGTTGTCTACCAATTTCGAAACGGCGCAACTAGGTTATGATGAAGCAGTAAAACATTTGGCAGCAGGTGGCACAAAAGAAACCTTTAGTAAGTTAGCTAGAATTGGATATGATGCAATTACCAATGCACCTAGGATTGGTCAAACAAGAATTATTTTAAATATTCCCGCCTTTGTTATAGTTGTATTAATTACAATGTTGGTCTATAGAGGTATTAAAGAAAGTAAAAAGAGCACTAACCTAATGGTTATTTTTAAGATTGCCATTATATTATTGGTCATTGTATTAGGATTTTTTTATGTGGATACAGCTAATTGGGCACCATTTATGCCTAATGGATTTAAAGGCGTTTTAGCTGGCGTGTCGGCTGTGTTTTATGCTTATATAGGGTTTGATGCTATTTCAACTACCGCTGAAGAATGTAAAAATCCTCAAAGAGATATGCCAAGAGGTATGATTTACTCTTTACTGATTTGTACTGTATTGTATATTTTAATTGCCCTAGTATTAACTGGCATGGTCAATTTTTCGCAACTTAAAGTGGATGATCCTTTAGCTTTTGTTTTTGAAAGAATTGGCTTGCATAAAATTGGCTATATCATTTCAATAAGTGCAGTGGTAGCTACCACCAGTGTGTTATTGGTTTTTCAATTAGGACAACCAAGAATTTGGATGAGTATGAGTCGAGATGGACTCTTGCCTAAGAAATTCTCTCAAGTACATCCTAAATTTGGGACTCCAGCATTTGCCACTATTATCACTGGGATTTTTGTAGGCGTTCCTTCATTATTTATGTCTATCTCTAGAATGACAGACTTAACAAGTATAGGTACCTTATTTGCTTTTGTGTTAGTCTGTTTTGGAGTGTTAGTTTTACCTAGGCTATCGCCAACAGTAAAACGTCAGGCTTTTAGATTGCCATATATAAATGGCCAGTATATTATTCCAGCTCTAGCATTAATCTTTATTTATTTTGGTCAGCACAGAATTATGAATGCATTGATGGAAGCAGGTAATGAAGGATATCAAGAGATTTTGTATTTAGTATTTGTGTTTATATTATCGATTGTGGCTTTTTTAAGTTTTCTCAGAAAATATTCTGTGATACCAATTATTGGCGCCATGTCTTGTTTGTACTTAATGATAGAGATTCCCCCAGTGAGTTGGTTGTGGTTCTTTATTTGGATGTTTATAGGATTAGTGATCTACAATTTGTATTCAAAAAAGCATAGTCTTTTAGCAAAAAAATAACGGATGAAATACCAGGTAGGGGATGAAATATTAGTGTTGCATAGCAATGAAGAAGGTCGTATCATTGAAATCATGAATGACAAGATGGTGATGATTGAAGTTCGAGGTGTGAAATTTCCAGCCTATATGGATCAAATTGACTTTCCTTATTTCAAAAGATTTTCTGAAAAAAAATTATTTCCTGAAAAAAAAGCACCTCAGAAAATTTTTGTAGATCAGCTACCAAAAGAGAAGATCAAGAAAAATGATAGCAAAGAGGACGCTGGAGTTTGGTTGTATCTTATCCCTAAATTTACGTTAGATGATTTTAATGATGAAGTGGTAGAAACGCTCAAAATTTACTTATCTAATAAAACGCGTATCGCATATAATTTTCTCTACGAAAAAATTACGCAAGGTGAAGTAGATTTTTCAATTACTTCTACCATTGCACCTTTTACTGATTTTTATATTCATGATATACCCTTTGCGGAAGTGAATGATAGTCCTCAGTTTGCGTTTGATTTTTCCTTGACAGAACAGCATAAAAAAAAAGCAGCTCATTTTGAAGCGCTCGTCAAAATCAAACCAAAGCAAATTTTTCAGAAAATTGAAGCCTTAAAAGAAGATAATAAGGTTACACTAGATTACCTTTTATTTAATACTTATCCTGATCAAGAAGAGGATAACCATATTCCAATTGATGTTTTAAGAAATGCTGGTTATAAAGTGTATGACGCTTCAAAAATAAAAGAACATATTCCTGCAGCTAGATCTGTGGTGGACTTACATATTGAAAAATTAATGGATCGTCATAGTCATTTGACCAATGCTGAGATTATCCATTTTCAATTGGAAACATTTGAAAAGTGGTTCGAGTTGGCACAGCTAAACCATTTGCCCTCAATGATTATCATTCATGGAGTAGGGACTGGCAAATTAAAAAATGAGATCCACGATCTATTGAAAGTAAAGAAAGGGGTTAAAAGCTTTATCAATCAATACTCCGATTTTTATGGTTATGGTGCTACTGAAGTCTTTTTCCAGTATTAAGTACATCCATTTTATTTTACTACCTTTGGCCTGACTACAATCCCGAGCTATCGTGGTAAGCAATTACCAAGGAAAGTCCGGACAGCATAGGGTAACCCACCGGTCAATAGCCGGCA
>CAZBJP010000104.1:0-5446 GCA_964492205.1 uncultured Sediminibacterium sp. | reverse complement strand
TAACTGCAAGGGGAGCCAAAGTTTTGTGGGCAGATACAGCAGCAGAAGCATTGATAGTCATGGAAGTGCTAGATTAGTGGGTTATGTAAGACTATGGGAACAAGGAAGAATCAATGCCACACCCAATATTAAAATTGTTCATGAAACACCCTCTACGGCTGTGATTGATGGCGACAGAGGTTTAGGTTTGATAGTGGCTCCTAGAGCCATGGAGATTGCCATGGAGAAAGCGAAACAAGTTGGGACAGGATGGGTGAGTGTAAAAAATAGCAATCATTTTGGTATCGCTGGTTACCATGCTATGATGGCTTTGGAACAGGAAATGATCGGTATGGCCATGACCAATGCAAGTGCATTAGTGGCGCCTACTTATGCGGCAGAAAAATTATTGGGTACTAATCCTATTGCTGTAGCGATCCCTGCTGGACAAGAAGCCCCATTTGTAGCAGATTTTGCAACCACTACTGCAGCAAATGGTAAACTAGAAATTGCGCAAAGAGATAATACGGATATTCCATTAGGATGGGCTCAAGATGCAGCAGGTAAAGCGACACAGGATGCTAGTATCTTAAAAAAAGGAGGGGCATTATTGCCACTTGGATCCAATAAAGAACAAGGCAGTCATAAAGGCTATGCATTAGGGGCCATTGTAGATATTTTTTCTGCAGTTTTAAGTGGTGCTAGTTTTGGTCCTTGGGCACCCCCTTTTCCTGCTTATGTACCTATGCCAGAAAATATGCCTGGGGAAGGGCTAGGTCATTTTATTGGGGCGATGCGTATTGATGCATTTCGACCAGCCGCTGATTTTAAAACTAATATGGATCTTTGGTTGAATCGATTCAGGAATTCGAAGCCTGCAGAAGGACATGAACAAGTGTATGTTGCGGGGGATATAGAAAGAAAGATGGAAATAGATCGCATGCAAAATGGAATCCCTATAGTGCAAGCAGTTCAAACTGATTTAGCTGCTTTAGCAAATAAAATGTCTTTGACATTTGAAACAAAGAGCTAACAGCTGTTTATAGCTTTTCTATTTACCTTTGATTTGATAAATTAAATAAGTGATACTTTAAAATAGTGATGGTATGAAAGTAATGAAGTTCGGTGGAACCAGTGTGGGAAAACCAGAGAGAATGCGTCAGATTGCTCAATTGATTACAGCAGTTGATGAACCAGTGATAGTAGTTCTAAGTGCATTAAGTGGAACGACCAATGCATTAGTTGAAATTAGCAATCGATTGGCGGCGGCAGATAAAAAGGGTGCAAATGAAAAAATTTCTAATTTAGAAAAATATTACCAGCAATTTATTGAAGATTTATTACAAGATTCCAATCTCCATACAAGAGGGATGGAAATGATTACCGAGCATTTTGATTTTTTAAGAATTACACAAAAAATTTCATTGAGTGATGCTTTGAGTAAAGATATTTTAGCACAAGGAGAATTGATGAGTACCAAGTTGTTCTCCTTATTTTTAGAACAAGCTAAAATTGACCATGCATTACTACCAGCGTTGGACTTTATGCGTTTAGATCAAAATGAAGAACCAGATTTGGAATACATACAAGAAAAGTTAAACGCAATATTAGCAAATCATCCATCACAAAAAATTTTTGTAACACAAGGTTATATCTGTCGCAATGCAAAAGGGGAAGTGGATAATTTAAAGAGAGGTGGAAGTGATTATACTGCTTCATTAATAGCAGCTGCTATCCATGCATCTGTTTGTGAAATTTGGACTGATATTGACGGAATGCATAATAATGATCCAAGGGTAGTAGATAAGACAATTGCAATAGAGCAATTAAGTTTTGATGAAGCTGCTGAGTTGGCTTATTTCGGAGCTAAAATTTTACATCCAACTTGTATTTGGCCGGCACAACAAGAAAATATTCCAGTTAAGTTATTAAACACTATGGAGCCAATGGCTGCTGGAACTATTATTAAGAAAGAAGCTGGTACAGTAGGTGTGAAGGCAGTAGCAGCAAAAGATGATATAATCGCTGTGAAAATTAAGAGTACAAGAATGTTATTGGCTTATGGATTTTTAAGAAAGATTTTTGAGGTGTTTGAAAAGTATAAAACACCAATTGACATGATTACTACATCAGAGGTTGCTGTCTCAGTATCTATTGACAATGACTTACATTTGGAAGACATTGTTGCTGAACTAAGTTTAATTGCGTCAGTTGAAATTGAAAGAGGTCAAACAATTGTTTCTATTGTGGGTAATGAAATAGCGAAGACAGAATCTGTCTTAAAAAAATTATTCAATGCCATTGATGAAGTTCCTGTCACCATGGTAAGCTATGGTGGCAGTGCGCATAATATTAGTTTGTTATTGCCAAGTGCTTATAAGACTAAGACATTACAATTAATTAATAAAGGGCTATTTAATTTATAAATAGCCCTTTATTGGTTAAAATTTTGCACCAATAGAAAGGAAAAATGTTTGTCCATCTGCAGGTAATGCGCCAGGACCAGGGTAGCCTCCTGCACGTCTTGTAAAATACCTTTTGTCAAATAAATTATTAATACCAGCTCTAATATTTAATTGCTTAGAAAATTTATAAGATGCTGTAATATCTGTGATGGTGTAAGAGGGGATCAACCCTGTATTGCCATTAGGCGAAGCGGTAACAGTATTATTCGCATCACTAAATGCAGAACCAACATGACTTAATTGAGTGGTGAACAAAAAACTTCTATAGCCAAAACTTATGCCAGTCCTAAGAATATCTTGAGGTGCATTTTCTACTTTTTTTCCTTTAGTATTTGCGTCTTTGTGATCGCTACTATACCTGGCATCAGTATATGCATAGGAGCTAAATAGAATCAAATCTGTATAGTTAATGTTTGAGAATGCTCTTACAGGGTTAAATTCAATATAGGTTTCAACACCTTTACTAGTACTTGCACCAACATTAGTGATCAATCTATTTGTTGTTCCTGTTGGTGTTATCGTACCAACTCGATTATTGTATTGTAAATAAAAACCACTTATATCAAACTGAAGATAATTTTTAATTTTCCCTCTATAACCAATATCAAAATTAAACCCTTTTGAATCTCTTAAAGCTGGATCAATGATATCTGTAGTAGGAGGGGCTTGAAGATTGGCAAATTGAATGGGTCTATATGCTTGTGATAAATTAACATAGAACTCTGTGTTTTTTGACACGTGGTATTCTGATCCAATACCTCCAAGCAAAAAACTTCTGCTTCTTTTTATATTTTGTAAGTTAATTGCAATACCACTTGTGTTAATTCCATTTCTTCCTTCTGCCGATCCTGCAATCCATTCATATCTGATACCAGGAATAAGATAAAATCGGTCCGAAAACCTAAAAATATGTTCTACAAATGCAGCAGTGTTATTTGATTCAAAACTTACATCTCTTGGATAGATTCCTGTAATACTGACATCATAATTTGAATTTGTACTTCCTTTTCCATCTGCTAATCTATGTGTTGTGCCAGTGTACAATCTGATGCCTGATGATAAAGTATTTTTCATTTTACCCAAACGATAATCTGTAATAAATCTACTCTCAATTCCAAAATTTCTATATTGATCAAGATTTACATTTCTATTGTTAAACTCATTTGTGGACTTATTGATACTATCTTTTACTGTAATAGATTGTAAATACCCAATACTATTTCTGTCTCCAATGGTGCCAAATAATTTGGTATTCCAACGACTATATTCATTGATCTCATATGTTAGCGTTATTGCTGGTGTTGTCCAAGTAATGTCAAACCAGTTTCTTGTTCTAAAACTTTGTTTTGCATTTTGTTGAATCTGTAAATCAGTAAGTCCACCTGGTTGTTGGCTCCTGATATGTGAACGCATTAACTCAACGGTGAGGGCTAATTGATTTGTGAAATGATATGTCATACTACCAAACCCAGCTTTAGTATAAAATTGACTATTCTCTCTCCAACCTTCACCATTTCTTTGATCAAAAAAGGCATAATAATTAACCTTTCCTTTTTTACCACCAATGGCATTGAAACTATTATTTAATCCATTGCTCCCAAAAGTTTGTTGGGTTTCAAACTCGAATGGTTTGTTTATTTCACTGCCATTTTTTAAAATATAATTGACTAATCCACCAAACTGTGGGCCGTATTGAAGTGCGCCTTGTCCTCTTACAATTTCAATTCTTTGAACTGCTTGTAGTTGAGGATTGTAATACGCTTCAGGATAACCAAAAGGGTCGGCAGCAATATCATAGCCATTTTGTCTAACATTGAATTCCCAACTTCGATTAGGACTCAATCCTCTGGCTGCGATGCCAATTTGGATGCCACTTGGATCACTTTCCCAAACATGTATACCTGGTACTTTTGCTAAAACCTGACGCATGGTGTTATTAGCAATATTTCCTTGTACATTTTCAAGTACGATTAATGCATTCTTTTTACCAGCATAGATGTTTGTTCCAACTATTTCTGGAATTTGTTGATAATCACTCTTGCTATTTCTGCCAACAATGGTTACATCTTTTAATTGATGCCAATTAGTAGTATCTTTTTCGAGCTTTTTTGTTTGGGCTTGTAATTGTAATGTTTGAACGAAACCAAGCATTAGGGCAAAGAATATATATTTATTATTTGTATTCATTTTCATCCCGCAAAGCTAATCCTATGTTATGCCGACGCTTTATAGAATCGGGAAACCTATTTATAGAATCGGGAAAATTTAAAAGGTGCCAGATTAATTATCTGGCACCTTTTAGTGTATTATTTATTTTATTTTTAGTTCTACTAAAATTAAATAAATAGTAAAAAAATCTGACTGAGTATTATTTATTTTATTTTTAGTTCTACTAAAATTAAATAAATAATAACGCGTCTCCATAAGAGAAGAAACGGTATTTATCTTTTATAGCTTTCTTATAAGCTTCCATAGCTAATTCATATCCAGCAAACGCACAAGACATAATCAATAGACTTGTTTTAGGCAAATGGAAATTAGTGACCAAGCTATCCGCAATGTTGAAATTATAAGGAGGGTGTATGAAATGGTTGGTCCAACCTTCTGCAGGTTTCAATAAACGTTGTGCAGTTACACTACTTTCCATAGCGCGCATTGCAGTTGTTCCAATTGAACAAATACGACGTCCATTTTCTTTTGCAGTGTTAATGATTCTACATGCATCTTCGTCAATCTTGAAATATTCAGCATCCATCTTATGTTTGCTTAAATCCTCAACTTCAATTGGACGGAAAGTGCTTAATCCAGTATGTAAAGTAACTTCAGCAAAACGAATTCCTAAGATTTCAGAGCGCTTAATTAATTCTTTGCTAAAATGTAATCCTGCAGTTG
Source organism: uncultured Sediminibacterium sp. (assembly GCA_964492205.1). Lineage (GTDB taxonomy): Bacteria > Bacteroidota > Bacteroidia > Chitinophagales > Chitinophagaceae > Sediminibacterium. The sequence continues at coordinate 110 of CAZBJP010000104.1, read as the reverse complement.
GAGCAGCAACTGCGCCTTCGTGTTTTGCATATACTGTTTGGTATCTTTCTTTATCCTCTTCATCAGGCTTACGCTTAATGTATTTTGGTAATGGAGTTTCCCCTAAGAAT
>CAZBJP010000103.1:0-5520 GCA_964492205.1 uncultured Sediminibacterium sp. | reverse complement strand
TTCAGTTTGTCTTGATTTATTTTTACTTGTATTTCTCTTTCTTCTCCTCCTAAAACGGTAATCTCTGCAACGCCTTTTATTTGTTGAATTTGTGGCAGATAATCATCTTTCATTTTTTGATAAAACTCAGTAGCAGATAAATTACTTGTTGCACTAATTGACATTATAGGCAAATCATTTGGCGAAACTTTACTCATTACAGGACTTAAAATATCCTGTGGTAAATCTTTACGAATGTTGTCAATATAGCGTTGAGCGTCTTGCATTGTTTTATCTAAATCCGTTCCGTATTTCAGATTAGCAATGATAATAGAAGCATTAGGCAATGACTTTGTAACCAAATAATCCACGCCTTCCAAATTGGATAAGGCATCCTCTATTTGTCGTGAAACCGATGTTTCTACTTCGTTGGGTTCAGCACCCGGATAGACAGTTTTGATTACCACTACTGGCTGGTTAAAATCGGGCATTAATTCATAACTCAAATTTTTATACCCTATAAAACCCAACAAAGTAAATATGCTGAATAGTACGATTATCAGCGATGGTCGTTTGATTGAAATTTCTGTAATATTCATTTTTCGCTGATTTTATTTAACAGTAATATTGGCACCGTCAAAAAGATTTATAAATCCATTGGTTACAATTACATCACCTTCATTTAATCCACTTGAAACAACTGCTTTGTTCTGTATCTTATTTGATATAGTGATGTTTTGCAAAAGGGCTTTGCCATTTTTCACTATGTAAACTTGCGGTTGGTTTTCAGTGCCTTGTATGGCAGAAGACGGAATGATAATTCCCTTTCCAGACGTTTCGCTTTTGAGTAAAACTTTACCAAACATCCCAGATTTTATTTTCAAGTCGGATGTGTTATTTACCATAAACTGAACAGGAAAACTACTGCCCATATTGGCTTTACTACCAATCATAGTAGTTTTTCCAGTCAATAAAATTTCAGAATAAGCATCTGCCGAAAGAGAATAGCTTTGATTTAATTTGAACTGGCTTAAATCTTTTTCGGGAACATTTACGGTGAATTTTAAAGTTGTAATGTCCGTAATTTGGAGTAATGGAACGCCCGGTGCAGCAAAAGCTCCTTCTTCACTTAATTTTGCAGTAACAACTCCGTTAAAAGGTGCTTTGATTGTGGTTTTGTTTATCTGTTCCAAGAAAGTTGCTTTCTGAACTTTTGCAGATTTCAAACCTAATTCTGCTTTTTCTAATTGAACACCTTGAATTGCATCTGCTTTAGCCAAAATGGTATAGCGGTTTACATCTGCTTCCAATCCTTCTATTTGCACTTCAATAGTTTGCAGTTGCAATTTCAGCAATGAATTGTCAAGCTGAATTAAAGTTTGACCTTTACTTACAACGCTTCCAGCATCAACTAAAATGGTGTTGATTTTCCCTTGTAATTCGGCACTTATTTTGGTTTCCTTGTTGGGCTCAAATGTGCCTGAATAAGAAAATTCTGCATTTACATTTTCAAGTTGCAATGTATCTACTTGAACATTTATAGCTTGTTCTTTATCGTATTGATACACTTTACTCTGCGTAATTTCCTTATTTGTTTTCAACTTAATTACCACAATGGCAATTATCGCCAACGGGATGATGACGTATAGCACTTTTTTTAGAATTGATGATTTTGTATTCATTGTGACAATTATTTGATGATTGAAATATTTCCAGTTAGTTTTTTAAGTTCTAAATCTGCTTTTAGGTAATCAATTACAGCAGACAGATAAATTTGTTGTGCTTCACGTAAAGCGTTGTCTGCAAGTAAAATATCTGTTAAACTTGCCGTTCCTTGTTTTTGTTGAAGAACGGTTTGCTCATAGATTGTTTGTGCCAATTGGATTTGTTCGGTTGTGGTTTCTACCGTTTTTTTAGCGACTTCTCTTTGTAGCTTGGCATTTTCAACTTGCATATTATTTTGTTCGGTAAGCATTCCAAATTGAAGGTCATTGTTTCGGAGTTCAAGTGTTTTCTGATTTATTTTTCGAATCGTAACAGTTCCGTTAAATAGCGGATAAGATAATTGAACACCTGCAAAACCAATCGGATAAAAATCAAGGAAAGAACTAGGTTGTCCGTTATAACCAAAGCCCGTTGTTCCATACATTCCAATCAGATTTAGCGAAGGCAAATACCTTGATTTATTGAGTGTGTTGAGTTCACTCGACAATAAGCGGTTTTGAGTTTTTATGATACGAATATCTAAAGTTGATGAAGGTGTATATGCATTTGTGTTTTGATATTGAATGTTCGCTTCAATTTGTAGATTTTGTTCAATGGAAATACCCATTGCAAATTTCAAAGCATTTAGAACTTGCTCATATTTACTGCTTATATTTCCCTTTTGCGTGGTTAATTGTGATACTTGCAATTTTACCTTGCTTACATCTGTTCCTTTAGCAAGCAATTGTTCATTGAGCAATTGTATATTGTTTAGAAGTCGAGTAGCATTTATAAGATTGCTGTCAACGAAAGCTAATTGGTGATGCAGTATTTGTGCGTTGTAATACAGATTTGAGATTTCAAAATAGATTTGCTCTTCGGTTTTTTGGTATTGTAATTCTGTTAATTCCGAAGCGATTTTTGTTGTATGAATTGCTCCGTAAACTTGCGGATTATACAAAGGCATTGACAATTGTAAGTTTGCATTGATGTTGTGAGGAACACCAAATTGAGCTTCTTTAAACTGTCCTTCAGGTGCTGTCGGATTAAAAGTCGACAAAGGCATTAATTGATAGGGCAGGTTTGTAAAATATTTGTAATCGGCATTGGCTGTTACTTTGGGAATTAAATTTGCTTTCGTTTCTTTCTCTTTTTGCCCACCAATAGCAATATTGTTCCTGCTCATTTGCAGATTTTTATTACGAACCTGGGCTGTATCAATACACTGTTGCATTGTCCACACTTGGGCTTGTGCTGCTTGAAATCCGATTAAAAAGAATAGCAGGAATATTGTTTGTTTGTGAATGTTTACTAACTTCATTGGTCAAATTTTTTTACTTGATGAGTATTAATTGACTTTCAATAGTTCCTTCAACCCAATGTTTTACCATTGGTTCTATGTGTACATAATCACCCGGAATTAGTGTTTCTTTTATACCATTTTCATTTTCAAAAATCACTTCCCCTTCCATACAAATCAAAAGTGCTGGTGTTTTGGTGATATGTTCTTTTAATTTTCCGCCTTGCAAAATTTGTATGGCAGTTGCATTGCCCAGTTCACTTTTAAAAAGAGAAGTTGCTGAAACTGGTTTTTCTTGTGTGTGTAATTCTTTTATGTTCATTGGAAGTATTGATTAAACGCTGTGAATGAAGTTTGTATATTTTGAAATTGCTTCGATGCTTCGGTTTCGTCTTTAGCTTCTGAAAGTTCTTTTACTAAATCAATGTAGGGCAATAACCACTTATGCAGTTCATCGTGTGCTTTGCCTTTCATTGTGCAATTAGAAGTAAGTAAATCAATGTTGGATTGTAATTTTTCAGATAATGATTTGTAATCTTTTTGCTCAACCTTAGCAAAGGAAATAACATCGTTTTCCATATTGCGAATATGAGTTATCATATTGGCATCAACTTTCCATTTTTCTCCATTGTTAAGTTCGATGGTTTGTATTTCAGCGTTGTGCTGATGTTCTTCGTGAGTAACGGTTTCGGTTTGCTCTTTTGATTTTTCGTTAGAAGTATTGCCACAACTGAAAAGGAACAAACTGATTACTGGAATTAAAATTGTTATCTTCTTCATAATTTCTTTTTTGTTATTGTGAAATATGCAATGATTGCAAATACAAGGGTCACGGAAATTCTAAAAATCATTGCACCGATGGTTTTTGTTTCATAAATACCACCTGAACTTGCGTGAATTTTAAGACCGACAAAAGCTGTTATTAGAATAAGTGTTGAAATTCCTAATAGCGAAGTAGTCCATTTCTTGTTTTTAATAAACCCATAAGCAGCGAATAGGTAAAGAATGCTACTGATGAAGTTTGACCAAACCACAAACAGAACATAATTGCCCTCTTTGGCTCTAATACCAAACAAATCAAATATTACAGATGTGCTAAGAAAAAGAGTAAGCAAGCCAAAGGCAGTTAGAATTACTGCTGATGTATTGAGGACATACTTTTTCATTTGGATTTTATTAGAGTTAAAACAGCCTGTATCATATTGTCTCCATTTCTGATAATGTCAAACTGGAAATTAGCAACTCTCCATTTGTACATTTGCAGCCTGAAAGTGCCCATCACGATATGAATTAACTCATCAGAAGTAATTGAATTAGTGAAAATGCTTTTTTGTTGACCTTCTATTATGATAGGAATCAAGTGCTTCATTTTAACCTGCATAATTTTTAGAATGGTTTCATTGATACGTTCACTTTCTTCCATTAATCCGTCAGAAAATACCGCCACTACAAAATGCGGATGCTTTTTGAAGAATGAAAATTGGTTTTGAAACAGCGTTGTAAATTTTTCTTCGGGCGATTGTTCGTTTTTAATCGCATTAGTATAGCGTTCATCCATACTTTGAGCAAGATACACAAGTAAGGCAATTATGATTTCTTCCTTGCTTGTAAAGTGTCTGTAAATGGCACTTTCAGAAAATTTCATTTCCTTAGCCAAGTTCTTAATTGTTAGCCCACTTATTCCTGAAGCTGTCAATATTTTTCCTGCTGCTTCAATAATTTCAAGTTGTCTATCAGAAATTGTTTCTGTTGTCATTTTTTCGCTTTTTAAAGTTCGCCTTTCTCACCATTTACCCATCGCATCATCATTACACGTTCCTGTGGAGTTTGCTTAAATGGAATATTTCCCGCTAATAAATTTAAAAAACGATCCCAAAGATTATCTTTTTTATTCGCTTCTTCTTCCATTTGAGCTAAAGCTGTCATATACTCTTGTTTGTATTGAATAGCATCTTCAATATGGTAAGATTTTGGAATGTATTTTATAATCTCTTTTGTAAGGTCGTCAATCTCTTGTTTACTAAAATTTTCAAACATCTGTAGTTGAACAAATGCAGAATGACCGATGCCCTGAACAGTATAGATATTAGACTGAATGACAGCCCATACTCCAAACCAATCCGCACTGTTCATCCCTGAAAAGTAGTCATCGGGATACTTACCAATTTTTGTAAATATAGAAGAAATGGATTCCGTATTCGACAAAAAATCTTTATAAATCTCTGAACTATCACTACTCGATTGGCTTTCAATCTTATTTTTGAAATAGGCTAATTGAGATTCAATTTTATCTCTCAAAGAAGCAATTAAATTTACATCTTCCTGAAATTTGCTTTTACCTAAATCACTTCCAAACATTTTTACAATGTTGTTTGCCTCATCAAGCAAATGAGCTACTTTAACTTTTGCCGTGTTTAACGCTTCCCAATTGGAATTTAAACCTTCTGATAAATGTCTCAACTTAATTAAGGTTTCTAAGTTTTTGTTATTTGTTTCCATTATCTTTTTATTTATTATTTGTTAAAAAAGAAGAATAC
>CAZBJP010000102.1:0-5598 GCA_964492205.1 uncultured Sediminibacterium sp. | reverse complement strand
ACCAGATTATGCTTTAGTAAGTTTAGATAAAGTAATTCATACCATGTGGAATACCGCATTAGATATGAATGTTAAATATAAGGAAACAGCAGATGGTGGTTTGGCAATCCAAATACCAATTGGTCTAGCAGAATGTTAAGCTTCAATCGCTTCTTCATCTACCAAACTAAAATCTTGTATCACATTGTATAAAGTACCTCTTTCAATAGGAGTTCTTTTTGCTTGCTTGATTAAACGAACCAATTCCAATGTAGACATAGCAGGATTTTGTTCTTCACTTCCAGCCATAGAATATATTTTTGTGGTATCGTCTATGGTGCCATCTATATCGTTCACGCCGTAACTTAAAGTTAGCTGCGCTACCTGTCTTCCTAGCATTGGCCAATAAGCTTTGATATGAGGGAAATTATCTAAGTACAATCTAGAAATCGCATACATTTTTAGATCTTCCAGCATAGTTGTTTCAGGTACGTCATTCATTTCATTGTCCTTATTTCGAAACTTCAATGGGATAAATGTATTAAATCCTTTTGTTTGATCTTGTAATTGTCTAAGTCGTTCCATATGGTCGATACGGTGTTCGTATTTTTCGATATGACCATATAATAAAGTGGCATTACTATGCATGCCCAATTCATGTGCTGTTTGGTGTATTTCTAACCAACCGTTTGCGTCCACTTTGTCATCACATATAATGGTGCGAACATCAGGATGGAAAATTTCAGCACCACCACCTGGTAAAGAGTCTAAACCTGCTTCATGTGCTAATCGCATACCTTCTTTAATAGATACTTTCGCTTTACGGAACATGTAATCTAACTCTACAGGTGTGAAAGCTTTGATGTGTAATTCTGGACGATGTGCTTTGATTGCACGCATTAAGTCCAAGAAAAATGACAAAGTTAATTTTGGGTGTACTCCTCCTACAATATGAACTTCTGTAACAGGTTTACCATCATAAGAACGAACGATATCCATCATTTGGTCAATAGTTAATTCCCATCCTTCTTCCTTGTGCGCGTATAATTTTGAGTAAGAGCAAAACTTGCAAGAGAAGACACAAACATTGGTAGGTTCTATATGGAAGTTGCGGTTAAAATAAGTATTATCGCCATGTAATTCATTTCTTTTCCAGTTGGCTAATGCACCAACATAAGGTAATGAAGCTTTTTCAAAAAGGACTACACCTTCGTCGAAACTAATGCGTTCGTTTTGGATAATTTTTTGACCGATAGCTTTTAAAACTAGATCGGCTTGTGCATCAACTACTACTTGGATTTGTGCCTGTTTCATAGACTGAAAATTAGGACACAAAGTTAATCAATATCGTGTGATTACAATCTTATGTTTAAGGTCAAATTTAAAACTTGCATTTCTCTTGAACTAGTAGGCAATTAGCCAATCAAAATACCTGCTATACTAGCAGATAAGTAAGAGGCTAATGTTCCTGCTAAAAGTGCTTTAAGGCCTAATTCTGCAAGGTCTTTCCGACGTGATGGTGCTAATTCTCCAATGCCACCAATCAACATTCCTACACTACTGAAATTAGCAAAACCACAAATAGCAATACTCACAATCAATAATCCTTTTTCAGTCACTATTGGGATCACTTTACTAGTCAAACTCTTAAATGCAACAAATTCATTGATGGTTAATTTTTGACCTAATAGGGTGGCAGCGTTTTGAACGTCAACACTTGGAATTCCCATTGCCCATGCCATTGGGTAAAATAGTTTACTGAAGATATAGTTTAAGCTGAGGTTCAATTCAGCGCTAAAAAGATGGCCAATTTTTAATAAGCTCCAGTCAATCAAGGCAATTAAAGCGATAAAACCAATCAACATGGCAATAACATTCATTGCAATTTTAAAACCATCACCAGCACCGTGTGTAATAGCATCAATAGTATTACTATATTGACTCTTAACTTCTAATGTCACTTTTCCCATAGTTTGAGAAGGTTCAGTTTCTGGGAATAGAATTTTTGCTATAACTAAAGCGCCAGGAGCTGCCATCAAACTTGCAGTAATTAATTTAGGTGCTAAATCCATACCTGCTTGTGCACCCATGTTGGCATAGACAATTAAGATGCCTCCAGCAATACAAGCCAAACTTCCACTCATGCTGGCCAATATTTCACTTTTTGTCATAGTTGGCAAATAAGGGCGGATCATCACCTGTGCTTCTACTTGACCTACAAAGGCACTCGCCACATTGCTTAATGATTCTGCACCGCTAACACGCATGATAAAATTCATTGCTTTTGCAATCACAGATATGATACGTTGCATGATGCCAAAATGGTAGAATAAGGCAACTAAAACACAAACTAAAATAATGGTTGCAGTGACGTTAAATGCAAATACAAATCCTCCATTTGTAAAATCAGTCACCCCAGCTGGACTCATTGCTGCGACACCACCATATACAAAAGCGGCACCTTGACGAGCAAATTCCTCGATTTTGCCCATGCCTTTTCCTAATACTTGAAAGAAGCTGGTTACAGCTGGAATTTTTAAAATTAAGATTCCGATGGTTAATTGCAAAGCTAATCCACTTAATACTAAACGATAGTTGATTCTTTTTTTATTATTAGAAAACAAAAAAGCAATAAATAAAATCAATACAATACCTATCATGCCTTGAAATCTTCCCATGGGTTTAATTTAGAGCAGAAAGGTAATTAAATTATTGTTATTTTTTAGGTTCATGGGCATAAAAAATCCCGCTCAAAATTAGGAGCGGGATTTGAATTTGTATCTTTTATGATTACATATGAGATTGGATCTTTTTTTCTAAAACTGCTTTTGGAACAGCACCGATTTGTTTGTCAACCACTTGGCCACCCTTTACAAATAAAATGGCAGGGATAGAAGTGATTCCAAAATTCATACTTAAAGTAGGATTCACATCCACATTTACTTTACCTATATTTACTTTGCCTTCGTATTGAGTAGCTAATTCTTCAATAACTGGTCCGATTGCGCGACATGGTCCACACCATTCTGCCCAAAAGTCGATCACACTTAGTTTATCACTTTCAATTACTGTTTGTTGAAAGTTCGCGTCTGTAAATTCTAATGCCATAATTGTATTTTTATAAATTTTCTTGTTCTTGAATACTGTAGTACAAAATTAGTTCCAATCTTTAATATCTGCCATCTTGACTTTTCCACCTAAATAACGTTCAATGGGGACAATTAGTTGGCTAGCTTCACTTGAACGTTCAATTCGGGATTATGTTCTAGAAACTCCACAAAATCGTCATTGACCATAAAACCTTTGTCAACAGTTAATAGGCTGGCAACAATTTGTTCTCTAGGTTCGACAAAAGTAATCTTTAGGGAAGTTCTACCTGGGTTGGCTTTAATATTTTGCTCTAAAAATCGTATCGTATCCATTTTTAGGTTTGCTGGATGTAAGCTTAGTTCGACTGTGCGTGTTTGAACTTGCTTTACTGTTTCTAAGAGTGACATGGTCTGCAACTTAAACTCAAAATTATTCGGTTGATTGAATCGGTTTCTAAAAGAACCATTGATACAAACCTTTTGGCCTACCTCTAAATAGTTCTGAAATTTTACATAATCCTCACTCCATAAAATAAAGTCTGTTTTGCCTGTGAAGTCTTCAATGGCGAATGAGCCAAAGTGCTTACCAGTTTTAGTAATTCTATGTTGTACTTCTGTAACTAATCCGGCTAGCTTAAAGTTCTTACCTAAATTATTGGGGAAATTAATAAGGTTGTCTTTTACTTCATTGAACTCATTGATAGGGGTGAAAGCATAATGTTTTAATTCAAAATTAAAGTGATCTAAAGGATGCCCACTCATGAACATACCAGTGATATCTTTTTCGTGATCTAATTTTTCAGTTAAAGTCCATTCTTCACATGCTGCCAATTTTGGAATAGGCACTTGCATGGCTGAAGGTAAATCGCCAAATAGGGTATTGGTGGTTCCTGTTGTCATGGATTGTATAGCTTGTGCATAGGCAATTAATTTTTCCATGCCATTAGTACGATCCCCATCTCCTGTATGAAAATATTGTGCACGATGGTATTCTGGGAAACAATCAAATGTGCCAGAGTAAGCTAAACTTTCCAATGATTTTTTATTCACTGCCCTAGACAAGACACGTTTGATAAAATCAATCATGTTTTCAAAATGGCCTCCTTTATTACGCTCAAGTATGATGGCATCAATGGCTGATTCACCAACACCTTTTAATCCCCCTAATCCAAAACGGATTTCTCCATTCTTATTGACAGAAAAACCTTGTAAAGATTCATTGATATCTGGCCCCAATACTTTAATGCCCATACGTTTACACTCTTCCATAAAGAAGGTAATTTTGTCGATACTGCCAGCGTGGTTTAATACTGCTGACATATATTCTCCAGGGTAATGAGCTTTTAAATAGGCAGTTTGATATGCTACATAAGCGTAACAAGTAGAGTGTGATTTGTTGAAGGCATACTGTGCAAATGCCTCCCAGTCACTCCAGATTTTATCCAACGCTTTTTCCGGATGGCCATTCTTCATGGCGCCTTGCACAAATTGTGCTTTCATTTTGTCCAAAACCGATTTTTGTTTTTTACCCATTGCCTTACGTAAGACATCTGCATCTCCTTTGGTAAAGCCACCAATCTTTTGAATGAGTAACATTACCTGCTCTTGGTAAACCGTAATGCCATAAGTATCAGCCAATATTTCTTCCATAATAGGTAAGTCATATTGAATAGCTTCACGACCGTGTTTACGTTCAATAAAATTGGGTATATAAGCAATTGGACCTGGTCGATACAAGGCGTTCATGGCGATTAAATCCGCAAATTTATCAGGCTTTAATTCTCGTAAATATTTTTGCATGCCAACACTCTCAAATTGGAATGTGGCGTTGGTTTCTCCACGTTGGTATAATTGAAAAGTGGCTTCATCATCTAATGGGATGGTATCCAAATCGATTGTAACACCATGATTTTGTTTGATTAATTGTAAAGCAGTTTTTAAAATGGAGAGGGTTTTTAAACCCAAGAAGTCCATTTTAATTACACCTGCTTCCTCAATCACAGAGCCTTCAATTTGAGTGACCCATAAATTAGAATCTTTTGCAGTAGCAACAGGCATGATCTCTGTTAAGTCACTTGGGGCAATGATAATTCCTGCCGCGTGAATTCCCGTGTTACGAATAGACCCCTCTAATCGCTCAGCTTCATGTAACACAGCTGCTCTTAAATCATTTCCAGCATAAATCTCTCTAAGCTTTTTTATATTATCTATATCATCTGACTGATAACCTTCTTTTTCTGCTAGTGATTTTTCACCTTCTTTCGCAGTAATGGGTGCATGTAAACATCGGTTTAATTCCGTACCTGGTTTATCTGGTACAAGTTTGGCTAATAAGTTGGACTCAGCCAAAGGAAGATCCATTACACGAGCCACATCTTTGATACTACTCTTAGCTGCCATTGTGCCATAAGTAATGATCTGTGCTACTTGTTCCTTGCCATATTTCTCCACAACATAATCAATTACTTTTTGACGTCCTTCATCATCAAAGTCCGTATCAATATCGGGCATGCTCTTACGATCTGGGTTT
>CAZBJP010000101.1:0-5711 GCA_964492205.1 uncultured Sediminibacterium sp. | reverse complement strand
CTGCTGTTATTCCTTACTTCGGTTGGGCAAGACAAGACAGAAAAGACAAACCAAGGGTGCCAATAGGAGCAAAATTAGTAGCTAATTTATTGGATGCCGCGGGAGCAACTAGAGTAATGACAATGGATTTACATGCAGATCAAATCCAAGGCTTTTTTGAAAAACCAGTTGACCATCTCTTTGCTTCAACCATCTTTTTACCTTATATAAAAAGTTTGGACTTGGATAATTTAACTATAGCTTCTCCTGACATGGGAGGCTCAAAAAGAGCATATGCCTACTCTAAATTTTTAAATTCAGATGTAGTCGTTTGTTATAAACAAAGAAAAGTTGCCAATGTGATTGACACTATGGAGTTAATTGGTGAGGTAAAAGGTAGAAATGTAATTCTAGTAGACGATATGATCGATACTGGAGGTACTTTAGCAAAAGCTGCCGATTTAATGATTGAAAAAGGAGCATTAAGCGTCAGAGCTATTTGTACCCACCCAATCTTATCTGGCGATGCTTATGAAAAAATAGAAAACTCAAAATTAAGCGAGTTAATTGTTACCGATTCTATTCCGTTGAAGAAAGAATCAAGCAAAATTAAAGTGTTGAGTTGTGCACCACTTTTTGCATAAGTAATGCAAATGGTACAAAACAACAATTCCATCAGTGGAAAATTTATTATGTAATATTTTTAATAACTATATTTTTTTACAATGAAATCGATTACAATTAAAGGATCAGAAAGAGAAAGCGTGGGCAAAGTTGCTACTAAAGCCTTACGTAATGCTGGAGCGGTTCCTTGCGTGTTATACGGAGGAGATCAACCAGTTCATTTTTCAGCAGAAGAAAAAGCATTCAAAAACTTGGTTTACACTCCAAACGCACACACAGTTGTGATTGATTTGGGTAACGGTAAATCGTTCAATGCTATTTTACAAGACATTCAGGTTCATCCAGTATCTGACAGAATCTTACACATTGACTTTTTTCAATTGTTTGATAACAAAGAAATTACTATTGAAGTTCCTGTGAAAATCATCGGTAACTCTAAAGGAGTTATGGCAGGTGGAGATTTACGTATCAACAACCGTAAATTAAAAGTAAAAGCTTTACCAAAAAATCTTCCTGATTTTGTTGAAGCTGACATTACTCCTCTTGACATGGGTAACAAGTTATATGTAACTAAAGTTCCTACGCCTAACTTCAAAATCATGCACCCTGATAACACAGTTATCTGTCAAGTGAAGATGTCTCGTGCAGCTATGAAAGCGGCTCAAGAAGCGGCAAAAGCGGCAAAAGCACCTGCAAAAGGAAAGAAAAAATAATTTTTTCAAATCCATCCAATTATACCAAAAGCATCAGTTTTTCAACTGGTGCTTTTTTTATTTGATTTTTCTTGGCTTTTGAAAGTCAAAAACTATTAAAAAAATAAGTTTACTTTTGCAGAATGATACAATGGATAAACCAACTGTTTAGAACGACTCAATCAAAAAAGGAAACCAAGGATATGAAGAAATTTTTAATTGTAGGATTAGGAAATATTGGTGCTGAATATGTAAACACACGGCACAATATTGGTTTCAAAGTGTTGGATTTTTTAGCCAAAAAAGAAAGTCTTTCTTTTGAAACAGTAAAGTTGGGAACTCTAGCGGAATACAAGTTCAAAGGGCGTACTTTTTTATTGCTAAAACCAAACACCTACATGAATTTAAGTGGGAAAGCGGTAAAATTTTGGATAGACAAAGAAAACATTCCTTTGGAAAATGTTTTAGTAATAACCGATGATTTGAATTTGTCTTTTGGAACCATTCGCATCAAACCCAAAGGAAGTGATGGTGGCCATAACGGACTTAAAAACATCAATTTGATTTTAAATACTCAAAATTATAGCCGTTTCCGATTTGGAATTAGTGACCAATTTAAAAAAGGCCAACAAGTAGATTATGTTCTTGGCGAATGGACCGAAGAAGAAAAATCAAAACTTCCAGAACGACTTGAATTAGCTTCAGAAATAATTAAATCTTTCGGTACTGCAGGATTAGAAAACACAATGACCTCTTTTAATGGGAAATAGAACGATTCAATAACTCAATTAACAATTATTTTTTTCACGGTTTCATTATATCCGTCTACTACTGTTAATAAGTATACCCCGGATTGAATTCCTTTTATTTGAATTGTTTCTGCAAAGATAGGAGTACTAGGAAAACTCGCCTGGTATATTTTCTTACCTGTTAAATCATGAAGCGTTATAGTGACTCCAGAAGTATACATGCTAAAAAACACCACATTAAACTCTCCATTATTTGGGTTTGGAAATACCGCTAAACTGTTCCTGTCAATATCTGGAGCAGCAATAGGTGTGTACGTTTTAGTACAAATAGATACTGAAGCAGCATTAATTGATCCAATATCTCCTGCAAATTCGTCCCTAACTCTAAAAGACCAAATCCCTGAAGGATTCGATTCATTATACAAACTTAAAGACTCTTCAGGTGCAACTGTTTGTATGGTTTGTTTTTCACAAGAAAGAGACCCTCCTAAATCATCATAATTTAAAACTAAACTCCCGTTAGTATCCTCACATGAATTTGAAAATAGACGTACGGTTCTCCCTTCTGGATTGATAATTTCCATCTCAATATCTGACAAATAGGTATGTGTTACATTAACTGCCACATTTACATCCGAAACTACTGCCGTAGTAGTTGGAACTACTATTGTTTTAGTAGTATAGGTTGCTGTTTCAGGAATAACAAATGGAGCTGAAAAATCATAGGTAGCACAACTAGAAACCGTTGTGTACCCAATAGCAAAAGGTTCTTGATTGATAGCATAAAAAATATTGTCTATCGGTTCTATCATAATCCGACAATTTTTTCCTGAAATCCCCTCAGGTACAATAATCAACTCATAGCCATCATTTGGAATATTTGCTTTTAACGTTTTGGAGAAAGTAAGTCCTCCATCAACAGACAATTTAATATTCACACGTGAAGCTCCGGGTAGCGTAACTGTATTATTTACCGTCCAAGTAATAATTTGACAACTTAATGGTACCCAAGATAAATCTTTAGTGTTTTGAGAGGTCACTACAAAAGGACCTCTGGTGGCATCAACTGCAACCTGCATTGCATCTGTATTAGTTTGTGCTAATCCCTGTATAGCATTATCTCTAACTGTAAGCGTAAAATGTAGCGTCCTAGAAATATCTGAAACCGATTCCCATTTAGAATTCAACTTATTACTCAACACTTTGTTTAAAGCCGGCATATAACGATTTGGAGAAATACTTGGCATAACTGATCTAAAAAGCGGCCCATCTATCTTTGTTGGGTAGGCAATACTATTGGACCCATACGATGAAATAGCAGCATCATTTTGTTCCCAACAATAACTCAACACATCGCCATTAGGATCTGAGCCAGAACCTTTAAGAATAAATGGAGTCCCTTTAGGAATACTATAATCAGGTCCTGCATTAGCAATTGGTGTTTTATTTGACAAGAATGTTGTAATTGGACACGTTTTATTTGCAAGATTATTTTGAATTTGTGCAATACTAACAAAAGCAAAATAATTGTCTGAATGCATTTGAACATTAAAATCACTAACTCCTGCATACGCCATAATAGTAGATCCGCCTCCTGGTTCTACATTAACACCAGTGCCTTCAACCTCATGAGAAAACGTATGATTTGCTCCTAATTGGTGACCCATCTCATGTGCCACAAAATCAATATCAAAGGTATCTCCCTCAGGTTTTCCATCTGCCGGAGAAGTATAACCACTTCCTTTAGCTAAATCAGTTGATGAGATTGGATTCTGGCAAACACAACCAATACAACCGGCATTCCCTCCTCCTCCAGATGCTCCAAATAAATGCCCAATATCATAGTTTGCATTTCCTATCTTAGCAGTCAAATCACGTTGTAGTTCTAAATTCCAGGCACCATTAACTCCAACAGACGAAGGTGAGTACGGATCAGTTGCAGCATTCGTATACAATAAAACTGTATTGTTGGCAATCAAATTTAAATGCAAGGCCAAATCTCTATTAAAAATACCATTCACGCGAGTTAAGGTGGCATTCATCGCAGCTAATGCTTGAGTCACTCCTCCAAAATACGCTGTATATTCTCCTGTACATGCCAATGCCAATCGTAATGTTTTATACACTCCATTATTAGCTGTTACAGCCGCCGTTTTACTAACTAATTGCTTATTTAAAAGACTATCTGAAGTAGAACAATACAATGGCAAACTCCCCTTTTGCCTAGTATTGGAATCGAACAATTCATAAATTTCCTGACCATCAGAACGTTTTTCGATAAATTCAGTTGCATTATCGGAACGCAATACCATAGTTTGAATTCCTTTTGGAGACATACTAAAATAGACCGTTGCATTTTTATCTGTCAAACCAAGCCCTGCATACGAACGAATATCAGGAAATTGAGCTTGTAAAGCGGGCTCAAAATTAGAGAATTCATGAATTTTAAACTTTTCTAATTCTCCCTTTTTATTTGGTATTTCTATTTCAATTTCGCTAGCAATAGTGGAATTTTGAAGAGGTTGCAAAGCTTGTTTTAAAGCTGGTACATCTAATTCAAACAATACTGAATGTTCATTATCTTCTCTGATGTTTACACGCTCTATTAAGGAAATTTGAGCTCGAGAAATTCTTTTCCACGGCGATACATTTTGGGCTTGTATCAACGAAAAAGAAAAGATAAGAATTAAAAACAGAAAGTATCTTTTCATTGATTTGGTGTCTTTGGAATTCCAAAAGTAGTTTTTTTGATTTAAAATTAAAACGTAAAATCCTTAATTTTATTGGAAAAATAGCCATTTAATGCACTTTTGACAGATAGTTTAAAATTGTAATTAAAAGGAATTCATTTTGGCAAGAATTTTCAAATAGTTTAGTTTAAATTTGCACCCAAAATAAAGAGGAGACTGACTTGAAAATTTTTCATTCCATAAACGAATTTCATTCCAACAAGAAAACCATATTAACACTTGGTACTTTTGATGGGGTGCATATTGGTCATGCGGCAATTCTAAAAAAGTTAACCCAAAATACCAACAATGGAGAATTTGAAAGTACCGTACTTACTTTTTTTCCACATCCAAGAATGGTGTTACAAGGAAAATTCGATTTGAAATTACTGAACACCATCAATGAAAAAATGGAGTTGTTAGAAACCATCGGAATTGAGAATCTAATTATCCATCCTTTTGATGAAAGCTTTGCTCAATTAAGTGCCGAAGAATTTGTCAAAACCGTTTTAGTTGATCAACTACATATTCAAAAAATCATCATTGGCTACGACCACCGATTTGGAAAAAACCGAACGGCAAATATTGATGATTTAATCCATTTTGGTACACAATATGGGTTTGAAGTAGAGCAAATATCAGCCCAAGAAATCAACGCAATTTCAATTAGTTCTACCAAAATCAGAACGGCTCTTGAAACAGGAGACATCCAGTTAGCTAATGAATATTTAGGCTATGCTTATTTTTTAAGCGGAACCGTTGTAAAAGGGAAACAATTAGGTAGAACTATTGGGTTTCCAACAGCCAACATTGAGTTAAAAGAAGCGTACAAATTAGTTCCAAAAAACGGAGTCTACGTAGTACGTGCGGAAATAGAAGGTAAGCACGTTTTCGGGATGATGAATATTGGATTTAACCCTACTGTACAAGGGAAAAAC
>CAZBJP010000100.1:0-5720 GCA_964492205.1 uncultured Sediminibacterium sp. | reverse complement strand
ACTTCAAAGTATCGCTTCATTAAATCAATACAGCGAGCATCCATTAGCACAAGCAGTAGTCAATTATGCTAAATCAAAAACAGTTTCATTAATCGAGGTAAAGGATTTTGAAGCCGTTGCAGGAAAAGGAGTTACAGGAACAGTTACCAATAAAAAAGTAGCATTGGGCAACAAAAAACTAATGGAACAAGTCAAAGCAACTATTGCTGACGATTTAGAAAGCAGAATTATTGCCGAGCAGAAACTAGGAAAAACCGTTTCATATATTGCTGTTGATGGCGTTGCAGTTGGTTTTGTATCAATTACCGATGCTATAAAAACTTCAAGTGCAGCAGCTATAAAAGAATTAATGCGTCAAGGAGTTGAAGTAATTATGCTTACTGGCGACAATATAAATACAGCCAAAGCAGTTGCCGATGAATTAAACTTATCATCCTACAAAGCAAGTTGTTTACCCGAAGACAAATTGAACGAAATAAAACGCTTACAATCCGAAGGGAAAATTGTAGCAATGGCAGGCGATGGTATAAATGATGCACCCGCACTAGCACAAGCAGACATTGGAATTGCGATGGGAACAGGAACTGATGTAGCTATTGAAAGTGCAAAAATCACTCTCGTAAAAGGCGATTTACAAGGCATCGTAAAAGCCAAGAATTTGAGCCACGCTGTAATGCGAAACATCAAGCAAAACTTATTCTTTGCTTTCTTCTACAATGTTTTAGGAGTTCCAATTGCGGCAGGGGTTTTATATCCATTTTTCGGAATTTTATTATCGCCAATGATTGCAGCTTTAGCAATGAGTTTTAGCTCGGTTTCTGTAATTGTAAATGCTTTGAGATTAAGAAATTTAAAATTATAAGAAATAAGTTATAGCTGTATTAAAAATGAACAACCTTACTCAAATAATTCAACAATACAAAGCTGATACCGAAAGTGTTTACACCACTTGGTTTGTCGATAATGACCAACGATTAAAAGCATTTCGGACTATTCGTCGTGGTGTTTTACAAGTCATTGATGACATTAAAAACAAAACTTTTCCAAACGATTTTAAGGGAAGCAGTTTAGAATTTGTATTGAGTTGTATAGCAGAACAAAAACAAATATTTGTTGGCGTAGCACATCCTTTTTATTGGAAACCAAAATTAAGAATTCCAGATATTTACGAAAACCAAAGCAATAAAATTGCTTTTGGTCAATTTCTCGAAAACTGCATTAATGCAAAAACAGAAGAACAAATAGTAAAAGAAATTGTAAAACTAGACGAACTCAAAATAAAAGGTCTTGGTCCAGCCGTGGCCAGTATTTTATATTTCTTGCACCCAACTTGGTTTCCACCATTCAATACAGCAATTCTTAATGGATTCAATTTTCTATTCAAAGACAAGAAGAAGTTGGGCAGTTGGACAGAATATTTAAAAATTAGGGAAACCTTAATAGAAACTAACAGTAAACATAAGTCGGTATTATCAAATGATTTAGGAGCGATTGCAGGATTATGTTTTGAAATTGGGACACAAAAAATGATTATTGGTAACGATGAATATTTAAGCGAAGAAGAACGCAATAAATTTGAAAAAAACATCTTAAAACGCCAAAAAGAAATCCAGGAAGAAAAATTAGCAGAAAACCTTCATAACGAAATGCAATACCATTTATTAAAAATTGGGATTTCATTAGGCTTTGATGTAACACCAGCGAGTAACGACAAAAGCAAATCGTTTGACGGACAAAGTTTTTCATTTATTTCGCTTAATAAGTTCCCAGAATTACCAACAGACAAAGACACTCAAAATACAATCAAATTAATTGATGTGTTATGGTTTCAAAAAGGGACAAACAAAATTATTGGAGCATTTGAAGTCGAAAAAAGTACCAGTATCTATTCGGGAATATTACGATTATCTGATTTGTATTTTAGTATCTCTAATGGCGAAGAAGTCTTTTATATCATTATTCCGGACAGTCGGGAAAAAGATGTCATTCAACAACTCAACCGACCAGTTATAAAAAACTCAAAAATGAATATCAAGTACATTCTGTTTTCAGAATTAAGAGCCAATTGCGATGCAATTTGCAAATTTGGAACAGACCATTCTATTATGGAAAAAATCGCAAAATCAATTTAAAAACGTCAATAAAATTAACCATTTAGTAAAGCCTCCTGTCTATCCAATTAATTTAAATCCAAAAATTGAACTCAAAAATAAACCAGCTACTTTTAGACCTAAACGAACAACTCAACTTCATAGATTTAGAAATTGATGACACAATCAAACGATGCGTGGTAAAAATTTAGAAACACAAAAAGATGAAGAATTATTAGAACGTTACGACACAAAAGGAGGGCTTTGGTTTTTACAATATATTTATCCAAAACTAAGTGAATAAATCATCCTAAAGCCATTATCTCATTCATCTGCACAAAAACCTCTTTTAGTCCAAGTATTCCTAAACTCATTGTCATCCTGAGCGCAGACGAAGGGTTTGTTTGCTTCATAGCCTGTCCTGAGCGCAGTCGAAGGGCTAATTTCATTTCCATTAGCGAGAATATTTTTATTCGACAAGATTAGATTCTACTATTGATAAATCTCCGAGTGATTTTGATCCTGAAATAACATTATTTAGTGTTGAATATTTCAATGAACATATGCAGAAAATAAAAACTGTTATTGGAGAGTCAGGTAAAAAAGGTTCCGTATTGTACTATGAATATGACCAACAGGGAAATTTAATCAATCTGAAATATGTCAATGATAAAGGAGACGAAGAGTTTACCAAATACAAATACACATACGATTCTCAAGATAATTGGATTGAGAAAATAGAAGTGACTAATGAAGGCAAAGAGACAACAGAAAAAAGAAAAATCTATTATAAAGACGATGATTTATCGGATGTTGAAAAATTGATAGAGTCTTTTAATGTGTTAACGACCAAAAATAAATTTTACGATGAATCTGAAAAATCAATTAGTGAATCTTCATCATCGAAATCAAACAACTACTCCAATAAGAATCGTCAACCAGAAAAACAGCAACAATGGGTTAATTGTCCATCTTGTGGAGGAACAGGTGAAATAGTCTGTCGAGAATGTAATGGGACTACTTTGATGTTTTGTGGAAGTTGTGATGGACGAGGGACTTTTCAAGGAAAAACTTGTTATTTGTGTAAAGGTGCGTTAAAAGTCAAATGTACTCCTTGTTATGGAAAAGGTACTAAAGGCAGGTGTGATAGATGCCACGGAAAAGGACAAATTTCAGAATAAAATTTTAGAAAATTTTTAATTGTGATTTCTCGATAAATTCCGGTTTTTGAGATTTTTCCGCCGGAAATTTTCACTCGTGAAACCGTCCCCCCTCTGAGATTGACCAAAACACCAATATCTAAGGGAGGGTTTAAGGAGGGAGGGGGGAGTCCCCCGTGATTACCATCCCGATGAAGAGATCTGGCACTTTCTCTGGAAATAATGTTTGACCCTTATTCAATTTTTGATTTCCTTCAGACACTGGGAGTTACAGTAGATATTGATTGACCCTAACTTACTAGAAGAAACCTCCGGGAAGTATTGGAGCAGAACTAGAATATGTTTGGCTTTAAGATCTGGATGAAGATCCCGGGAATGTGAAATATGTTTGACCCCGCCGAGAATAGTAAATGGATTTTCCTTCAGGTCCTGTGAAGATCTGGATTGATAATGTTTGGCTTAAAGAAGAAAATGATCCCGGGTGATAGAATTAAGTTTGGCTCATTAACTAAATTAGGTTAGTTGTGTTACTTTAAATCAACATAAAAATGAAAGCGCTAAAGTTGCGCTAAAGTTTATCATAACCTTAGGCAACACGGCACTTTGGCTGTAATTTTATTGTGAGATTTAAATGAACACAATATGAGAGTAAAATACAACAGAGTATCAACATTATTGCAAACAGGTAATCGTTTTGAAGCTGACACTGAAAAATATGATTTGACATTATTGGATAGAGTTTCGGGCTCGGTGAAATTTCGAGATAGAAACGAAGCCAAAAAATTGATTAAGCTTATAGAAGACCACAAGGTCTCCGAGGTGATTACCGAAGAATTTTCGCGACTTGGAAGAAATACTGGGGACGTAATAAATACGCTTGATTGGTTTGAAAAAATGTCAGTAAATGTTAGAATAAGAAATCTTGGAATAGAATCAAGACCTGGTGGGAAAAAGAACCCTGTCTGGAAAATTTTATCGGCAACGATGAGTTCGCTTTACGAGATGGAGCTTGAAAATATAAAAGACAGAACCACTGTCGGTCGAATGGTATATGTTCAAAACGGCGGAATACTGGGGAGACCAAAAGGTAGTGGTCAATCCGATTTCCAATTTATCAACAAATCTAAACACCAAAAAGTCATTGACTTTCTGAAAAAGGAAAGAACTATCAGAGAAATAGCCAAACAGTTAGATATGTCCTCTCGGACTGTTATGAAAGTAAAAACCACTGCTCTTAAAATGGGACTAATTTAATATGGTTGAAATAGGATTCATATTATATTTTTCGACTTTGTTTGTGATTTATGTCTTTATGACCATTAAAGAATCAAATGCAAACAACTATAATTCTGCAAAAATCAAAGACCTTAAAATCTCCAAGAAGAAATTAGTTGAAAACGTATTACAGTGGTGTGAGACAAATCATTCATTACCAAAAAATAGAGGTAAACTGTCATACAAAATCAATTATTACAATCACTCTAAAGTTGAAGGAAGTTACTGCGGTTATAACAAAAACATTACCGTTTATATAACCCCCGAAAAAAGAATCATTGATGTGGTGGACACTCTGCTTCACGAATACCAACATCATATCGAGATGAGAACACAGAAAGAAGTTAGATTATATTCCAAACAATTAGGTGAGTACGGTTACGATAATCATCCGATGGAAATCACCGCAAGGAAGTTCGCCAAACAACATCGGGACACCTGTTTTAAAACTTTTAAAAATAATTGGTTCTAGTTCACACAAGTGTCAATTACCCACTACTTTTTTTAAACTATAATTACATTTCTGTTTTTCTAATTTATTCAGATTTTAATACCTCTAATGGGAAATCAGGGTAATAAAAATCTTTAAACTAGATAAAATTACCACTCAGATTCCTACGACAAAAAAATACCAAAACCTACCTCTATTTCACGACAAAAAAGTATAGTTAAAAGATAAATTCATCACTAATTCGGAGTGGAAAATTGGAATACAAATCTACTTTTGCATTGGTTCTAAGAGTTCTTGCCCTACCAACGGCTTGAATCAAATCGGATTGAATTAGTGATAGTTGAACCATTCGAAGGTCTTCATTGTCAAAACAGTTGAACTTAAATTTGAAACCATTATACTCTATTTTTTGAAAACTCATCGAGGTTTGAGTAGTTTTAAACTCAATACCCAAAACGACTGCCGTTAGAAAGCTCTCGATATTATTCCTGTGGGGAGTTCCAACCACCGCAATGTCTTTTCCTTTGAGTGAGTCATACCCTGAACAATTCCCAAAGTACATATCCTTTACTGGGTTTTTGAATTGGCTGGAAAACGCTTTAAAGGTAATCACGGGTTTCTCATCTACTTCATTACTGATAATGGAACTATATCTGTTTAATGAATTTCTTGAACACGATCTTTTGGTAAATTGTATTACAGATCCCATCTGTTTTACATCACCAATATCAATGACTTCAATTC
>CAZBJP010000099.1:5006-5740 GCA_964492205.1 uncultured Sediminibacterium sp. | reverse complement strand
GCTATTTGAATTACCTTTGCAAAGGTACAATATTTATAATTCCTATTCACGAACCAAATAACGCACATGGCAACTATTACACTTAAACGAATTGACAACAATTATAATTTTGAAACCTTTGACGAAGCAGGTCAATCTATGAAAATGGATATCCCAGAAGATCAAGGTGGTCATGGCAACGGGGTAAGACCAATGCAAGCTTTATTGAGCGCATTAGGCGGATGTAGCGGCGTGGACGTGGTGATGATTTTGAAAAAGCAAAAAGAAACTCTTGACCATTACGAGATGGTAATTAGTGGAGAAAGAGCCGTTGGTAAAGAACCTGCATTATGGGAAACAATCCATATTGTTTTCAAACTAAAAGGCTCCATGTCAAAAGAAAAAGCAGAGAAAGCATGTGCTTTGTCAATTGATAAATACTGTTCTGTTGCTGCCACATTGAGAGCAGCTGGTGCAGTGATCACTTGGGAGGTTGAAATTTTATAATTATTTATTGAGTATTCATGAAACACGATCAGTCTAAATTAATTCGTACACAAATAGAAAGAACTGCAGAGGGCGAACATTCAAGTCCTTTATTTTTAACAAGTAGTTTTTGCTTTGAAGAAGCTGAAACTATGCGCGCAGCATTTGCTGATGAATCAGATGATAATATTTATAGCCGTTTCTCTAACCCGAATGTGCAAGAATTTGTAGATCGTTTAGCTGTATTAGAACATGCAGAAGCTGGTTTC
>CAZBJP010000099.1:0-4996 GCA_964492205.1 uncultured Sediminibacterium sp. | reverse complement strand
CGTGGTGGTTTCTTCTGTGCTGGTGTCGTTGCTGCTGGTTTCGCTACCGCTAGTGGCATGAGTGCTGTATTTGGTTCATTCATGGCCTTGCTAAAAAAAGGCGACCATCTTCTTTCTTGTAATTCCATTTTTGGAAGTACGCATACGGTAGTCTCAAAATACCTCCCTAAATATGGTATAGAATATAGTTATGTGTCAGCGAATGCAACTGTAGCAGATTGGGAAGCAGCGATTCAGCCAAACACAAAAATGATTTATTTAGAAACACCTACCAATCCTGGATTGGAAGTGTTAGATATAGCCGTGATCAGTGCAATTGCTAAAAAATACAATATCATTTTAAATGTAGACAATTGTTTTGCCACACCAATTGGACAAACACCTATCTACTTAGGTGCAGACCTTGTGGTACACTCCGCAACCAAATGGATTGATGGTCAAGGGCGTGTTTTAGGAGGCGCAGTATTAGGAAGAAAAGAACTGATTCATGAAATTTATTTATTCTGTAGAAGTACTGGCCCATCACTCTCCCCTTTTAATGCTTGGGTGTTGAGTAAAAGCTTGGAAACCTTAGAAGTACGTATGGAGCGACATAGCAAATCTGCTCTCTCTATTGCACAACATTTAGAAGGTCATGGGAAAATTAATTTTGTAAAATATCCCTTCTTAGCTTCTCATCCTCACCATGCCATTGCTGTAAAACAAATGAAAAATGGTGGTGGCATTGTATGCTTTGAATTAAAAGGTGGCTTGGAAGCGGGACGTCAATTTTTAAACCATTTAAAAATGCTTTCTTTAACTGCTAACCTTGGAGACAGTAGAAGTATTGCATCTCACCCAGCTAGTACCACCCATGCTAAACTTTCAGAAGCTGAAAGACAAGCTGTGGGCATCACACCCGGTCTTATTCGAATTTCAGTAGGCTTAGAGCATGAGGAAGATATCTTAAACGATATCCTTCAAGCGCTGGATGCTTAGTTTAAAATAAGTTCGTTTTTAAAAGCCTTGTTCATTGATTTGAACAGGGCTTTTTTCTGCACGTATTTTACTCATTTTGATGAATTTTTGACCCTCTATTGTGTCATTTCTACAATTTAGTTTGTATATTGAAAACGCTTAATTATAAAAGAACGATTAAAATAAAACCTATGAAATTAAAAACAGGTGTTTTACTATCTGCCATGATGTTTCTTCAATATTATATTTGGGGCGCTTGGTATGTTACTATGGGTACTTATATGGGTGAAAAATTGGGCTCAACTGGTGTTGATATTGGTGCTGCATATGGCGCTGGTGCCATCGCAACTATTATTTCTCCTTTCTTTGTAGGCATGATTGCAGACCGTTTCTTTTCTGCACAAAAAATCATGGGTGTGTTGCATCTTGTAGGAGCTGCACTTTTATTTTTCGCAACAAAAGTAGATAACACCAACTTCTACTGGGTCATCTTAATATACTCTTTATTATACATGCCAACAATTGCCTTAAGCAATAGTGTTGCTTTTGCACAGATGACAGATCCTGGAAAACAATTCCCTTGGATTCGTGTATTTGGCACATTAGGTTGGATAGCTGCTGGTTTAGTTATTAGCCAATTGGGTATTGAGAAAACAGAAGGCACTTTTGTGGTTGCTGCAGGTATCTCTGCTACTTTAGGCTTATTGAGTTTCGCATTACCAAATACACCACCAAAAGCAGCAGGAACACCTTCATCAATGGGTGCTATTTTAGGTAAAGATGCCTTTGTGTTATTAAAAAATAAATCTTTCTTGGTTTTCTTTTTATCTGCCATTGCCATTTGTATTCCACTTTCTTTTTATTACGGATTTGCTAATCCATTTTTAAATGAAGTTGGATTAGATAACGCAGCTGGTAAAATGACGATGGGTCAAATGTCTGAGGCTATCTTTATTTTAGCCATCCCATTCTTGTTTAATAAAATTGGCGTTAAGAACATGTTGATCTTCGGAATCACTGCATGGGTATTACGCTATGTTTGTTTTGCTTATGGCAATATGGACACAAGCTGGATGTTGTATGCTGGTATAATTTTACATGGCATCTGTTATGATTTCTTCTTCGTTACTGGCTATATGTATACAGAAAAGAAAGCCGGCGAAAATATTAAAAACGCTGCACAAGGCTTATTCACTTTTGCAACTTATGGCGTAGGCATGTTTATTGGAACTAATTACAGTGGTTTTGTTGTTGAGCAAAATAAATTAGCAGACGCTACAGGACACAACTGGCAAAGTATCTGGCTAACTCCTGCTGCAATTGCGGGTGCGGTTTTAATTGCTTTTATTTTATTCTTTAAAGAAAAAAAAGAAGTAGCAGCTGCTTAACCATTCAAACTATCTTAAGCCTATCCACATGGGTAGGCTTTTTTTATACATCCTATTTTTAAACGTTTTATCTTTTTATTATGAGAATCGCAATGTTAGGTGCCGGATTCATCGGTCGTTTTTATGCTGATGCATTACAAGGTTATAGAAGTAAAGACAAAGTTGTAAGTATCTATGCAAGGCGCGAAGTATCTGCAAAGCAATTTGCAGCTGATTATAATTGTGCACATTGGACTACAGAAATGGAGGAAGCCATTGCACATCCAGATGTGGACATAGTATGTATCTCTTTACCCAATAATTTGCATGAAGCGGCCGTCATGTTGTGTTGTAAACACAAAAAAGCTGTCATGACCACCAAGCCACTTGGCCGTAATGGTGAAGAAGCAAAGCGTATGTTGATTGCAGTGGAAGAAGCTGGCATATTTAACGGTTATTTAGAAGATTTAGTCTATACGCCTAAATTCATCAAAGCAAACCAAAGTGTTAAAGATGGCGCTTTAGGTCGTGTATTATGGGCTAAGTCCCGTGAAACCCATCCTGGACCTCATAGTGAATGGTTCTGGGATATCAACCAAGCAGGTGGTGGTTGTATTTTAGATTTGGGTTGTCATTGTGTTGAAATTTCAAGAAGTTATATTGGAAAAGACATCAAGCCTGTTGAAGTAATGTGTTGGGCGGACACACAAGTAAAACCCATTGAAGCCGAAGATCATGCAATTGGATTAGTAAAATATGAAAATGGCGCCATTGGACAATTTGAAGTAAGCTGGACATTTCGAGGTGGTTTAGATTTAAGGGATGAAGTAATGGGTACAGAAGGTACCATTTGGATTAATAGCTTTTTAAGAACTGGTTTTGAAATGTTTACAACAGGAAAAGGTGGAGACTATATTGCTGAAAAAGCTGAAAGTGATAGAGGTTGGTTATTCCCTGTTGGAGATGAATTAAATGAATTAGGTTACAACCATATGTTCATGGATATGTTCAACTCAATCGAAAAAGGGGAAGCACCTAAAGAAACATTCTATGATGGATATGTTGTGAACTGTATATTAGACGCAGCATACAAATCTGCTAAATCTAAATTATGGGAGCCTGTTCAGTTAGATATTTGGAGAGGCAAAACAGGCTTAACTAAAGAAAGTCATTTAGTTGAGTATGATGCAGCGCATTATTTAGTAAAAGAAGAGATGACCCATTATGGTGCAAAGAAATTAATTCTAAAGCATAAAACCACTGGTAAAATAACTGAACAAACAATTAATTAAGTCATTGGTGATTGTTGATTATGTCTAAAAAAAATGTCCTCCCCTCTGCTCTAAAGCAGCTACTTGAAAAAGGTGATACACAATTCCAAACTGGTATTTCTGTGGACTGTGTCATTTTTGGATTTAATGAACAACAACTTAAAATCTTACTACTCAAAGTTGATACAGTAAATAAATGGGCGTTACCTGGAGGTTTCATAAAAAAGACGGAACCAATCGAAGAAGCAGCCTACAGAGTTTTGCAAGAGAGAACTGGCGTCAAGGATATTTTTTTACAACAATTCCATGTTTTTGGTGCACCTAATAGATCAGATGCAAGCATCCATCAAAAAAGATACCAAAGCTACGGCGTTAAAATCCCAAAAGATAATTGGTTAATTCAAAGATTTATAACAGTGGGATTTTATGCCTTAGTTGATTTTAATGAAGTAAAGATTCAACCTACTGAACAAGCTGCACAATGGCAATGGATGGACATTGAATTCCTAAATGATTTAATGATGGACCATGCAGCTATTGTGCAAAAAGCATTAGAGACATTAAGAACTCAATTAGCATACCTCCCAATTGGGAAAAATCTATTACCTAAAAAATTCACTATGCCTGAATTACAAAAATTATATGAGTCTATTCTAAATCAAAAATTAGACCGACGTAATTTTCAACGTAAACTCTTAAGCTTTGGTATTTTAAATAGATTGACTGAAACAAAAAAAGGTGGGGCACATAAAGCAGCCTACTTGTATTCTTTCAATGAGAAAAAATACCAAAAAGCATTGAAGGAAGGTTTGTATGGAAGTTGGTAATTTCGAAGTAAATATTACCATAATCTATCCTAAAAATGGTAAGTTTAGGTATGCAAAGCCTTAGCACTAAGTTTCAGATTCAATTACTTGGCGACCACGCCATTGTATTCAAATTAACTTTTGGACTAAGGGATGGTATTGATCAGGATTTACTTAATTTAAGTTATTATGTAAAGGACAAAAAAATTCATGGTATCAGAGACATCATACTAGCTTATGATTCATTAACCTTGATCTATGATATACTTTTATTTAATCATAACCCCTATGTATTTGCTACTAATATCATTGAAGCATTTATTACTGAATCATCCTCCTCTAGGCGTGCAATAAATGTTGCAGGCATTAATGAGATTCCTGTATGTTATGACTCAGCATTTGGACTTGATCTCCAAACTGCAGCTATCAGTTCTAATTGCAGTGTCGATCGATTGATACAACTACACAGTGAAAAAATTTATACTGTATACTGTCTTGGATTCTTGCCAGGCTTCGCCTATATGGGCGACGTACCTAAATCCATTCAATTACCAAGACATCCATCACCAAGACCAAAAGTACTTGCAGGTAGTGT
>CAZBJP010000098.1:0-5782 GCA_964492205.1 uncultured Sediminibacterium sp. | reverse complement strand
GTCAAGAAAAAAACAAGGCGAATCCATTGGCTAATAGTTTGTTAAGAACAGCTGGTATTGGGCTAGATGTCATAAGTATATATGACTTTGTATTAAATATGGAGTATAGTATCAATCAATTGGGTGACAAAGGTTTATATTTGCATGGCGGTATTAACTTTTAATTTTGTTTCATGAATGTAGCTATTTATAGTAGAGGTGTCGATTTGGATCAGCAA
This sequence comes from uncultured Sediminibacterium sp., assembly GCA_964492205.1. Taxonomy (GTDB): domain Bacteria; phylum Bacteroidota; class Bacteroidia; order Chitinophagales; family Chitinophagaceae; genus Sediminibacterium. The sequence continues at coordinate 5,564 of CAZBJP010000098.1, read as the reverse complement.
CAGTCTTTAATTGATTTAATTGAAGAATTACATCGTCATGGTATCGTCATTTATATTTATGCGGGTTTGATTAAAAAATTCAATCTAACAAATGCAGTGGAAACACCTCTGATTGCATTTGAATCTTCATTAGACTTACACAATAATATAGAGTGTTTGATTTCTTTAGGAGGAGATGGCACGGTCTTGGATGCCATTACGTTGGTAGGAGATAGTATGATACCCATATTAGGCATCAATTATGGTCGATTAGGTTTTTTAGCCACCATTTCTAAAGATGAATTAGCAACTATGGTAGAGGCTTTAGTGAATCGATCTTATGTCATTGATAAAAGAAGTCTATTGCATATAGATAGTAGTATTCCGGTTTTTGATGGAACACCTTTTGCTTTGAATGAATTTGCAATACATAAAAGAGATACTTCACCGATGATTAAAATTCACACCTATTTAAATGGTGAGTTTTTAAATTCATATTGGGCAGATGGGTTAATTATTGCTACACCTACAGGTTCTACGGGCTATAATATGAGTTGTAATGGACCAATTTTATTTCCTGATTCTTCGAGTTTTGTGATAACACCAGTTGCACCACACAACTTAAATGTACGTTCAGTCGTTGTTCCAGACAGTTCGGTGATTTCTTTTGAAATTGAAGGCAGGACGGAGGAGTTAATTTGTGCATTAGATGCAAGAAAAGAAATAGTGCCTATAGGCATTCAAATAGCTGTAAAGAAAGAAGCATTTTCTGTTCATTTTATTAGATTGAATGAAAATAGTTTTTTAACTACATTAAGAACAAAGTTGACTTGGGGACTAGATAAAAGAAATTAAGCATGTTAAATCGATTTTATATTTTAGTTTGTTTTCTATGCATGGCTTTAATTGGTCAGGGTCAACATCTTCAGTTAGTTGAAAACAGAGGGGAGCTAGGAATATTTGCAGGCAAATCAGGTTACATCGGAGATATAGCACCCCAATTATTTTTTTATAAAAACAGTTTTGGAGTATACTATAAAAAGCAATTTAATGATTACGGTGGCGTTAGATTGAATTATGAAAGAATACAGGTGGGTGCCAATGATACCCTTTCAACTAATATTTACGTAAAAAATAGGGGCTTTGCATTTACAAGAAATTTTCATGATATCAGTTTAATGGGGGAGTTTAACTTCATTAGGTATTTGCCTGGAAATAAAACTTATCGTTTTACACCCTATTTGGGATTTGGTGTTGGCTATCTTTTAGTATCAGGAAAAGAAAAAAAAGATATCTACTTTTTGTCAAATAAAATGAGCAACGTTTTTGTGGATTCAGCTACTTATCCCCTTACAGTGCCTACTAAAGGATTTATACATTTTCCTGTTCAATTTGGGTTCAAATATAATTTAAGCAGAAGATGGAATTTGCAGGTGGAAGCAATACATCGTTTTATCAATTCAGATGAAGTGGATTTTTTTGCAGATGACCAACTTTTGATTCAGTCTAATACTTTTGATCCTTCGATCAAGCATCAATACCAAGGAAGTCGTTCAGGTAAAGACCAATTTTTATCTCTTAAAGTTGGACTTTCTTACAACTTGATTAAAATTTACGGAGAAGAAAAGTGGAAACCAGGAAAAAAGTCCAAATTGGCTAGTTTGAAGGAAAAAGAGCGTGCATCAAAAGAAAGTAAGCCAGGATTCTTTAGTAGACTTAAATTTAAGCGCAATTAACCTGCTGATTTTCTTATTTTTACAACATGGAAAATTTGGATTTAAATAGGCTTCCAAAGCATATTGCCATCATAATGGATGGGAACGGAAGGTGGGCGCAAGAACAGGGCAAAGATCGATTATATGGTCATTATCATGGTGTAATAAGTGTTCGAAAAGTAGTGGAAGCAGCTACTGAAATGGGGTTGCAATACCTTACTTTATATGCATTTAGTACAGAAAATTGGGACCGCCCAGAGGCAGAAGTGATGGGGTTAATGTCTTTATTTGTAGATACCATTAGCAAAGAAGTACCAGATTTACATCAAAATAATATAAGGTTACACTTTATTGGCAACCTAGAATTATTGCCAGAAGAAGCACGTCAGGCCTTAGCAAGTGCTACTTCAAAAACTGCACAAAATACTGGTTTACAGTTAATTATAGCTTTAAGTTATAGTAGTCGTTGGGAAATTATACAAGCAGCTAAGACTTTGGGTATGCAGGTTCAATCAGGTGCAATAGATCCAACTCAAATTGATGAAGCTCATTTTGTACAAGCCTTATCTACCAAAGACTTTCCAGATCCGGAATTGATGATTAGAACAAGTGGGGAACATCGAATCAGTAATTTTCTATTATTTCAGTTAGCATATGCAGAGCTCTATTTTACAGAGGTTCGTTGGCCAGCATTTGGAAAGCAAGAACTAATTGACGCCATATTAGACTACCAGTCAAGAGAACGTAGATTTGGCAAAACGAGTGCTCAGATTAATTTAAATATATAAAATTATTTAATATGTATTTTTGTCTTTTTAACAAAGACTTTGAAATATTACGAGTAATTTGCGCCTCTTATAAATTAAACCTATTTAGCCCCACCAGCAGATGCAGAAATTGTCCCAGTTTACTATAGTATTTTTATCCCTACTTATCTTATCCACTTCAAGTTTTGCGCAAGATCAAAAAGCGCAGGACTCAGTTAGCCAGATCAATGTTAAGTTGCTGGGTATCTTGAGTCAAAAAACACCAACAAAATATAAAATTCGATCTATAAAAGTAGTTGGTAACCAGTTTTTTGATGAAAATTTATTGTTGTCACTTTCTACACTGAATGAAGGGGACGAAGTGGCGCTTCCGGGGGGAGATAATTTTGCGAAAGCGATTCGCAAACTTATGGATCAGAATTATTTCAGTGATGTGAGTGTCTATTTAACAGATGTAAAAGGTAATGAAATTGATGTAGAAATTAATGTAGTTGAAAGACCAAGATTAGCTCGATTTACTTTTTCAGGTATCAAAAAATCAGAAACAGAAGAGCTTTCAGGTAAAACAGGGTTAACGCCTAATAGAGTGGTAACAGATAATATGCGCATTACGGCTATTGAAGGCATAAAAAAATTCTACGCAGGAAAGGGATTTCAGGATGCGACAGTTAAAATCAAGGAGACTAAGGATACAATCAGAAAAAATCAATTGGTCTTAGAATTTATAGTCAATAAAGGGCCTAAAGTTAGGATCAACAATATCAATTTTGGGGGAAATCAAATTGAAGAAGGCAAGCTCAAGAAAAGTTTAAAAGAAATTCACGAAAAATCTCGTTTAACATTATTTCCTGTATACGACAAGCCAGCTATTGTTCAAACTACTCCTTACACATTTGATCAATACCTTAAAGAGCGTGGTTATTTGACTTTTTCAAAAACAAAAAAAATATTGAATCCTTATGCAAGAATAGGTTTTTCTTCTTCTAAATATGATGTAAAAAAATATGAGGAGAGTAAGGATAATTTATTGAATTACTATAATGCTCTAGGTTTTAGAGATGCGGTGATTGAAAAAGACACAGTTTATCATAATGCGGTTGGTCATTTGAATATTGACATGCAAATAAAAGAAGGACGCAAGTACTTTTTTGGAAATATTTCTTGGAGAGGTAATACTAAGTACCCAGATTCAATTTTAACAAGTATTTTGAATATCAAAAAAGGGGATATCTATAACAGAGAAATCTTCTTCAATAAATTAGGAAAAACGCCTACAGCAGAGGGGGGTGATATTAGTGGATTGTATCAAGACGATGGTTATTTATTCTTTAGCGTAAATCCAATAGAAACTGCAGTATACAATGACACCATCGATTTTGAAGTAAGAATTCAGGAAGGTCCGCAAGCTACTATAAAAACAATTCGAATCGCGGGAAATGAAAAGACAAAAGACTTTGTTATACGCAGAGAGATTAGAACCATACCTGGTGATAAATTTAGTCGTACGCTTTTGATTCGTTCTCAACGTGAAATTTCGCAGTTGAATTATTTTGATCAAGAAAAAATTAAGATTGATCCAATTCCTAATCCAGATGATGGAACGGTAGATATCAATTATGGTGTAGAAGAAAAATCTAGTGACCAATTAGAATTGAGTGCTGGATGGGGTGGCTATATTGGATTAACTGGAACCCTAGGAGTGACTTTCAATAATTTCTCCTCTAAAAATATCTTTAATAAAAAAGCGTGGGATCCTTTACCAATGGGAGATGGTCAAAAACTAAGTATACGTTTTCAAAGTAATGGTAAGGCATTTAGGTCAACTAATTTTTCATTTACCGAACCTTGGTTTGGAGGCATAAAACGTAACACCCTCACAGTGAGTGTGTACAATACTAAATATGGTCAAACTTTTGATCAAATCACAGGTATGTACAATCCTAATACTGCTAATTCAAGGTATATAAGTACGACCGGCGGAACTATTTCATTCGGTCGTCAATTAGCTTGGCCTGATGATTATTTCTCTTTGAGTATGGGTTTAAACTTTACACGTTACACACTTAAAAATTATGCGATTGATCCTTTCAATTTGCCCAATTTTGATAATGGTATTGTTAATAATTTGAACTTAAGAATTGCTTTACAAAGAACTTCAATTGATCAACCTTTGTATCCAAGAACGGGATCTACATTTTTATTAAGCGGTCAGTTGACACCTCCCTATTCTTTGTTTGATCCCAATTTTGCCACCAAGAAAAATCCGTACGAATTATTGGAGTATCATAAGTGGCGTTTCAATGGAGAATGGTATGTGCCACTGGGTAAACCTGCAGGGGAAGATCGAAACAAACAATTTGTTTTGAAATTTGCTGCAAAATATGGTTTCTTAGGAAGGTATAATCAATCATTGACTATCTCTCCATTTGAGCGTTTTCAGTTGGGTGACGCAGGATTAAGTAATCAGTTTGCATTGTTAGGTTATGATATTATAGCACAAAGAGGTTATCCAGTCTATGAATCATCCAATCCAAAAATCAATCCTGACCAACAATCTTCAAGACAGAAGTTTAGTATTTTTAATAAATATGCCGTTGAAATTAGATATCCATTAAGTTTAGCAGCAAGTAGTACTATTTATGCATTGGGCTTTTTTGAAGCAGCCAATGGTTGGTATAGTATGAAGGAATATAATCCTTTTAAATTGAGAAGATCTGTAGGTTTGGGTATGCGTTTTTACTTGCCTATGTTTGGATTACTTGGTTTTGATTATGGTATTGGTTTGGATCGTCTAGACGGAACTAATTCACTTAAAGATGCAGCAAGGTTTACTTTTATGCTTGGATTTGAACCTGAATAAACAAATAAATACATACACTATGAAATTTCAAAAATTGTTTTTTTTGTCTGTTTTAATGATAAGCATGTCATTTATTGCCAATGCGCAATCTAAATATGCCGTCATCAACACAAAATATATTTTAGATAGGATTCCAGAATATAAAGAAGCAGATAAAAAATTAAAAGCACTTGGTGACCAGTGGCAACAAGAAATTGATGAGAAGCAAATGGTTTTAGACAAAATGTACAAAAACTATGAAGC
>CAZBJP010000097.1:3874-5954 GCA_964492205.1 uncultured Sediminibacterium sp. | reverse complement strand
TTAGGTTAAAATAAATTTTTAAGGAACCAGTTGACTTCAAACTGTTGTCAACTGAAAATGCCTGTAACAATTGGTAAGAATTTCGTACTAACTGCTTTTATAGGAAAATAAATAATTAAAATTGTGACCTATTAAGATAATTTGTAATTTTATAAAAAAATACGATGGATTTACAAACTCGAAAAATAGCCTTTGTTCAAGATTTTCTAAAATTAGAAAGTGAAAAAGTTATTGTTCAATTTGAAAAATTATTGCAAAAACAGACTGATTTAAACGTTACTTTTGAGCCTATGTCTGTTGATGATTTTAAAAAAAGAATCCATCAATCGGTATCTGATTCAAAGGCTGGTAAATTGACTTCATCCGATCAATTTTTGGAAGAAATCGCAGAATGGAAATAAAAGTCCTTTGGACTGATTTTGCTAAATCAGCAGTTCGTTCTATTTTTGATTATTACCTTGAACATGTTAGTCGTAATCTGGCTAGAAAATTAGTTGTTGGAATTGTATCTGAAACTAAGCAACTTCAATTGCAACCCACAATGGGAACGCTTGAGCCATTGTTAGAAAAAGATCCTAGACAATTTCGTTATATTTTATACAAATCCTACAAAATTATTTATTGGATTAATGAAGATCGCAAGGAAATTGAAATAGTAGATGTCTTTGATTCTCGTCAAAATCCGATTAAAATTATTAAAAGCACGCTTAAATAACATAAAGATTTTAAAATTCAATATTCGTGAGTCGGTAACCGAAATGTATGTGTCGATAAATAATAGTTTGTAATTATTTAACACACCCCTAGCCCCTCTCGAGAGGGGAACGTCTTGTAGTTTGTAAAGCGTTATTAGTGAAACGTGAATTGTCATTCGAGAAACAGTAGTCGTAAATATTTAACACACCCCTAGCCCCTATAACTCTAGTTTTTATTGTTTTATCGGAATCGTTGAATCTTCGATTTGAAGAGGGGAATGTTTTGTAGTTTGTAAGGCGTGATTCGTGAATTGTCATTCGACAAACAATAGTCGTAAATATTTAACACACCCCTAGCCCCTCTCAAGAGGGGAACGTTTTGTAGTTTGATTTACGATTTGAGAAATAGAGATTGCGTCACTATGTTCGCAATGACTTACATTAGCGCCTTGGCGCCTTAGTGGCAACAAAAGCAGAATAATGAATAAAAAAATATTAGTTACAGGAGCTAACGGACAATTGGGTTCGGAATTGAAGGAATTGTCAAGTCACTATTCGCAATTCGAATGGGTATTTGCGGATCGTTCGGTTTTGGATTTGAGTGATTTGGCATCGATATCCAAGGTGTTGGATGGGATTCAACCTCACATTATTATTAATTGTGCTGCATATACTGCCGTGGATAGAGCAGAAACAGAAACGGAATTGGCCGATGTGTTGAACCATCAAGCGGTGGCTGTTTTGGCGCAATGGGCTCAGTCTAATGGGGGTCAATTGGTTCATGTTTCCACGGATTATGTTTTTGATGGCAATTCGAGTGTTGCTTTGACTGAAGAGGCATCTACGGGGCCGATCAATGTGTATGGACAAACCAAACTCGCAGGAGAAAACGCTTGTTTGCGAGAAAATCCAGAGGTGATTGTTATTCGGACTTCCTGGGTGTATTCTCGTTTTGGGAATAATTTTGTCAAAACGATGAGTAAGTTAATGCAAGAACTCGATAGTATCAATGTGGTGAATGATCAAATAGGTAGTCCCACTTATGCTGCTGATTTGGCGCAAGCTATTATGACAATCATCACTCATCCGAATTGGCAAGGTGGTATTTATCATTTTTCGAATGAAGGCGAAATCAGTTGGTATGAATTTGCTTTAGCGATTCGGGAAATAGGCGGGTTTGATTGTGTGGTCAGTGGTATTCCAAGTTCGGATTATCCTACACCGGCGCGTCGTCCGCATTATTCCTTATTGGACAAATCCAAAATTACAACTACTTTTGGGGTGGTGGTTCCCGGGTATCGGGAGAGTTTGGAGCGGTGTATGAAGTGATACAACATCGCCGATCTGAACCGCATCAGCCAAAGACAGCTTCTGCTGTTTGCCGG